>CACZPL010000250.1 GCA_902783015.1 uncultured Lachnospiraceae bacterium | reverse complement strand
CAGTTCCTGTTTTACTGTTTTAAGGTTTTGTTCTTGAAAATTAAACTTTGAAATTTTCAGGGTTAACATGTTATTAAGTTGTCAAAGGTACTTTGTTTTAGGGCGAAAAAAATAAACGTGGAAGCTATTAACTTTCGTACTTTTTCGTCCTTTCTTATCTTAAGTTTTGCTGTCCCTCACGCGACAGCTTGTTTAATATAGCACAAGCATCTTGTGATGTCAACACTTTTTTTCAAAAATTTTGTAACAATTTTTTAAAACCTTCAAAGTCCTTGCTACATAAGGCTTTTCAGACTTTTACCGATGCGAGTTCCGAGTGAAATCGGTAATTCTTCTCCGGAATCGATACATTTTATAAACGCATCGTCGATCACAACCTTATCCTTCTGCGCCAGCACTATGATCGTAGAGCCGCCGTATTCAAAGAAGCCCTTCTCCTCTCCGCGCAACACGTCGCAGGGACGAAGCTTATGGTTCGTGATCCTTCCGACGAGCATGGCACCGACCTCCATCTGCACGAGCGTACCCAGCTTCTCGGTTTTGATCAACGCATACTCTCTGCTGTTCTCGGCAAAAACCGGGACGCTGTGAAGTGCCACCGGTCGAACGGTATGCAGTCTGCCCGGAAGAAAACGATTGTAGGATTTCTTTCCGCCCGCCGCATAGATATACCTATGATAGTGATTTACGCAGAGACGGTACACAAAACAGTATCCGTCCTCGTATCTTTCTGCAAGCCTTTTGCTCTTCAACAGTTCTTCCAGGGTATATGCGCTCTGCTTTACCGGAAACACCGTATCTCCTTTTACCTTATATATAGAAAGAAGACCGTCACAAGGAGCGATCATTGCGTTCTCGTCCATATCCACAGTACGCATTCCCGGCTTGATCGAACGCCGAAAGAAATCGTTGAAGCTTCGTATATCCGTCAAATCATATTCCGAGGTGTCGATCCCGCTGCTTTTCACAAACGGACGAATGAGCACTTTCGAAAGGCTCGTATCCAAAAAAGCACCCGCCGCCTTAGAGACTGCGGGATGCGTGAGCGGACGCAAAAGTATGCGACCGGGGATTGTGTTATATAAAAACCGTAACATCATATTAATGCTTCCTTAATGTAAAGTATATGATCAAAACCACAAACTCGACAAGTCCGATCCCAACCATGATCCAAACACCCTTTGCGGTCGGCTTTTTCAGCTTAAACTTGCTGACAAACAAAATAGCCATGAGCAACATCACCGCAAAGTACACAACGGTAAAATCCATGCTAAAGATATAGTGCAGCATCAAGATAAAAGGAAAGACCAGCGCAGCCGAGGTTACCGGCAGTCCCGTAAACTCCGCACGCCCCGTCTTTGCCGCAGCCTCATTTCTCTCCTCTTCCGTTGCATTAAAGTACGCCAAGCGGATCAAAGCAGCTATCACATAGATCAGTGTGATCGCACCGAGTACGACGGAATACCACTGAAGACCGCCATTCTTTGCCAGAAAGAACGGACGATCAATGTATTTGGGATTGCTTCTGAGCATCGCGTTCCCGATGCAGCACGGCAATACACCGAACGCCACAAGATCGGCCAGAGAATCCACCTGAACGCCGAAACGCTTTTCCAGTTCTGTGCGATCCTTTTTTGTACGCGCAACTCTTCCGTCAAAGGCATCACACAGGCCGGATATGAGCAAAAAGAACATACCGACATACGGGTGCCCGCTGTCCTGCGTAGCAATGATGATGCCGCCGGTAGCAGAGATCAGAGACAAGTACGTAAGAAACATTGTATAATTATAAAAACCTATCATAATCAGTACCTCTTAATTATGTCAGAATCCTGCTCTTTCGTTCAGGATGACAGGTTAACTTTTTTTCTTCTTTCGAAAGCGAAGTCCATAGCCGATTGCCATGATCAACCCCGCCAGAGCTACACAGCAATAAAACGCTACGCCTCTTGATAAGAGTTCAAGCTTTACGGTTGACTCCGGATCCAGAATAACGGAAAGACCGTCCAACATCAGGTAGTCCGCCACACCCATGGCTCCCGGGATCGGCGCACAGTTTGATCCGATGGCCACCCAGCACTGAGTAGACCAAATGCGTGCCGTATTTGGCCAGGTCCCGCCGGTTGCAAGATAAACAAACACCGGAACCGTGGTAAGCGACAGTCTTGAAAGCACATTATAAAAGTACGCCTGTACGAGGGCACGTTTTTTGCCCGCCATAACCTGCACACATTGCTTATAGTCCTCGCGTGCCTTCTCCAGCTTTTCATACCGCTTTTCAGGATGCTTCATCAGCTTGATGCGGTGCAAAAATGCGATGATCTTCTTTCCGACATCGAAGATAATATTTCCTTTCCTTAATATTAGAAGGAACACTACCATCAAGCCCGATACGATCAGCACACCGATCACGATCAGAAGCTTTGACACCCGCGAAAAATGCAATACCGTGGTTGGCGAGATCGCAAAGGCGATCACTCCGGCCGTACAAACAGCCAAGGTGTACATCACCAAATTTACCAAAAGGACTACGGTAGATACCGCGCCCGTCACGCCGTCATGCATCATGAAAAAGGCACTGGCCGGCTGCCCACCGCTTGCGGAGGGCGTGATGGCCGAAAAGAACACATCCGCCGATGCATAGAGCAGATGCCCCTTTGCCTGTTTTTTATGTCCGACGCTCACAAGCAGACTGCGAATCGAAAGACCCTCAAACAGGATAAAGCCGAACATGCACAATGCTGCTATAAGCATATATCCCGGATTTGCCTTTCGATACTCCGCGATCAGATCGGAAAGCGACATATCCCCCACACCGCGCAGGACGCCCCAGATGCAAAGTCCGGCTAAGATCAATGATATCAGGATCCATAGGATCCTGGTTTTTCTATTTTCCATAATGCTTGTAATTACTCGTCTTTCATAACTTTATCCATTACCTTGTAACCGATCTCGGCCGCAGCCACTCCCGCCGGGATATCCGCAACCACATGCTGCTTTAACATCACCGTGGATGCAAAGACGAGATTAGACATGACAAACATGATCGGCCTGTACCAGAAGGGCGGTTTCTTTGTCAGATATTTCGAGCTCTTATAGACCACCCAGCTCTCCAGACAATGTATAGACGGGAATAGGTTGTTTGCGGCATCCGCCTTGAAAATGAAACGCGTGAGCCACTTGGTAAAGCCTTTTCCTTTTAGCTCCGGTCCGTCAACGGACGGGCGCTCCATCTCGGTAGGATAAGCTAAGAAGCAACCGAGCGTGATGGTCTTGGCGATCACGTCCGCGCCAACCGTGCGCTTTAAAGTCTTCTTTCCGTCGTGTGCCGCCACAAGATAACCGACGATCCACTGTACAAAGGCAAGCACATAGATGATCGCCCATACCGGTTTAAACGGAAGCTTCTTGTCTAACTTGGTAGTCATGTTGTGGTATTTTCTGTTTTTGTTGATGACACGCGTTCCGGAAAAGGTAAACATATTGTAGGCAAAAGCGCCTGCCAAAGGGATTGCCGAATACTTCGGTACGATGCGCCAAAGCCAGAAAGTTTTTTTCTCTTTTTTCATATTGCAATACCGCCGTTTCATTTGACATACAAAGGTATGATACCATTTTCCGGGAATGATTGCAAGGATTGTTGCATTGCTTTGTCTCTTCGCTTATAATACCCGTAATGGTTTAAAAACGAAACGGAGGTCCGCAAAGAGAATGGCAAAAGAAAAACAGGTATATTTTTGTAAGGAATGCGGCTACGAATCCGCCAAATGGCTGGGACAGTGTCCCGGATGCAGGCAGTGGAACACCTTTGTTGAGGAGCGGGTGCGCACCGGAAACGCAAAAGCGTCTGCCTTCGTTCGAGAAAAAGTTACTCCTACCGGCATTCTCACTGTGACTACCGCGGATGAGACCCGTATAAAAACCGGTATTGCCGAGCTCGACCGTGTTTTAGGCGGCGGGATCGTACAGGGTTCCCTGGTACTTGTGGGCGGTGATCCCGGCATCGGAAAATCCACGATCCTGCTTCAGATGTGCCGCAATCTGGTCCATGCGGATCATGAAGTACTCTATGTCTCCGGCGAGGAAAGCGCTTCCCAGATCAAAATGCGCGCGGAGCGGCTCGGCGCCTTTTCAAAGGATATGTCTCTCCTGTGCACCAACGACATGGACGACGTCTCCGCAGCCCTTGAAAGCAGCAGCGCAAAGGTAGCGGTGATCGACTCCATCCAAACCATGATCTGCGAGGAGGTCGGTTCGGCTCCCGGTACGGTGACGCAGGTTCGAGAAGTGACCGCCCGTCTGATGCAGCTTGCGAAGCAGAAAAACATTGCCGTTTTCATCGTGGGACATGTGACCAAGGAAGGCACAGTCGCAGGTCCGCGTACTTTAGAGCACATGGTGGACAGTGTCCTGTATTTCGAAGGCGACGGTGCCGAAGGCTTCCGCGTGCTGCGCGGAGTCAAGAACCGTTTCGGTTCCACAAACGAGGTTGGTGTCTTCACGATGACGGAAAGCGGTCTGGTCGAGGTCGATAACCCCTCCTCTCTCATGCTGAGCGGCAGGCCCAAGGGTGTCTCGGGCTCTGTGGTGATATCCTCTATTGAAGGGACACGCTCCATATTGCTTGAGCTTCAGGCTCTCGTCTGTCAGACAAATTTCAATATGCCGCGCCGCACCTCGGTGGGTGTGGATTACAACCGTGTGAATCTGATCATGGCAGTCATGGAAAAACGCGCGAACATGAATCTCTGGGGCTACGATGCCTACGTGAGCATCGCAGGCGGTATGAAGGTAAGCGATCCTGCCGTTGACCTCGGGATTGCCTGTGCGATCGCATCCTCCATGAATAACAAGGCGATACCGGATGATATGATGATCATCGGTGAGATCGGTCTGGCCGGCGAGATCCGCGGTGTACGGGATGCGTTGCAACGAGTGAAGGAAGCCGACAAGATGGGCTTTACCACCTGTATGCTTCCGAGTGCGAGCATCGATAACCATATGAAGGCGCTTGATATCAAGCTGATCGGCGTTTCCTCGCTGACCGAAGCTTTATCACATATTTAAAGGCTTAATCACGACACGAAAAAAGGAACCGTATGACGCGGTTCCTTTTTCCTTCATCAAAGCTTTTCCACAAGGATATCTACAACTTTTCCCTCTTCAAGCTCAACACTGATATTCAGCTTGCCGCCGAGGTTTGTCTTCATCTTTCCGACATAGGTCTGATCTACGTGTACCTTGTATTCCTTCTCAGCCTCAAGCTCCAAGGTAACCTGAGAATCCGTGGTACCCTCTACCTGAAAATTCACAGCCTTATCGGTTGCCTTAAACTCATGCACGGTTGTACCCGGTACCGATTCGTACACGAACATGCCGTTTCGCTCAAGCTTTGTTATCTCGTTGAAGGTCTTGATTTTGTAAATGTCTCCGTTATAGTTAAAACCATCCTTCTTGGTCTTTGCGGTAAGCGCATAGTTTCCGAAGCTAATGCCGCCGTCCGCCTCTTCACGGATCAGATCTTCAATTACTGCCATTGGTTTTTACCTCCGCCTTGTTGTCGCTCGTTTTTCGCTACTTATAGCTAAAGATATTATACAATAAAATGATCTTATTATCTACTGTTTTTTTCGCTTTTCAGCCATAAAATCGCAAGATTCGTACGATCCTTCAGGTCAAGCTTCCGAAGGATCGTACTCAGATAGTTCCGCACGGTTCCCTCCGAGAGACAGAGTTCATCCGCGATCTCGCGGTTGGACAATCCGCGCGATACGCACTCTGCGATCTCAGCCTCCTGAGGTGTGAGTTGCGCGACAAGATCATTATCCGTATCACTTTCTTCTGTCTTCTGTTTCACAAGCCCGCTCAGCTTTTCGCTCACGGCACTCCCGAACACCGTCTGTCCTCCATGTACCGCAGCAAGTGCCGGAACAATGGATTCAAAATCCTGCTTGATGATGTACCCCTTTGCACCCATGCTGAGAGCCTTGATCAGATATTCATCATCGTTAAAGGTTGTAAGATACAGGATCCTCGCATGCGGAGCCTCCCGCAGGATCACCTCTCCCGCCTCTAAGCCGGACATGCCTTCCATGCGGATATCCATCAGCAGAACATCGGGAGACAGTTCCTTGTAAAGGCGAATCGCATCCTCGCCGCTATGGCCTGTTCCCACTACCTCGCAGTCTTCTTCTGCCGAGATGATAGCGCGCAAGGATGCCGCCACCAGTTTGTCGTCGTCAATGATCAATACTCTCATGTTATTTCTCCTTATACAGTGTCACAAAAATACGAAAGCCGTTTTCATTCGAGATCAGGCAGTTTCCGCCAAGCTCTTCGGCGCGAGCGCGAATGTTCATAAGACCCATACCGGATGCTGCAGTGATCGGAGACACGGGGACGGTTCTTCTGTCTCCACGGATCTCGGAGACAGAAGAATCGTCCCCGTGTCCCTGCCTCTGTCCCTCGGAATAATCGTGCACCACGATCTGATACATCTGCGGATGTTCGATCACCTTGATATCCACACAGTCGTTTTTGCTGTACTTGATAATATTGGAAATGCTCTCCTTCACGATCCCGAGGATTGCAAATTTCACTTCATGATCATCCAAAGGTCGGAAATCAAATTCCGTTTTCACGCGAAAGCTCTCATTCAACGGCTCTGCCAAACGGTAAAGAGCCATTTCAAGATCCACAGAATCATCCTTCAGGTCATGCACACTGGCCCGGATACTGTCCATGGCACTGTCGAGCGTCTCGCGCAAGTCTGCCAGTTCATCCGCCACCGGCTCCTTTCCGTGTACGGTCATCATGGCACCCGTCATCAAAATGGCGCGGGACAGCATATGTCCCACATTATCGTGGATATCCCGGGCAATACGGTTTCGCTCCGCAAGCTGCGCAGCATAGACCTCCTGCTCCATGCTCTTTGCAAGCATCGCCTGTTTGTTTTTTAAATCCGATTTGGTCAACGCATCATCATCGCGCAAGCGATGTAAACGTTTTTCCGTTGACTCAAGCTTCATTGTGCGCAAACAGAGATATACCGCAAGCACAGACAGCACAAACACATAGACGAGCAGAAGGAACGGAACCCTCCCGCTTGCCCCGCAGGAGATGAGCACTGCCGGCAAAAGCACATAGCAGATGCGATTTTTACTCCTGCTCACATTGCAGGTCGCAAGCGGTAGCAAAACTGCATATTGCGGGAGCAGAAACATCATACAGGCAAAAATAATCTCCAGGATCACCGCTATACGCGCCTTGACCTCCCTCTTTTTTTCCGCGTTTTGCATGAGTCCCCCGGGCTCCGAGAGAAGCCACACGAGGAGTGCCTCATGGATCACAAGCAGGTAAAAGAAAAGAACGGCAAATTTGCCATGAAGGAGATCCCCCATGGCAAAGATGTTCAATATGAAAATGATTGTCTTGTCCAGTAAAAAATTCATAATCTACGCATCATTTTTAGCGATTCTGATCTTCTTATTCTCCGAGAGTCGAGCGATAACAATTCCGACAACTGCACAGGCCACGCCGAAGAACAGCTCGATCAGCATACAGCTTAAGATATCGGTTGTCGCCGCTCCGTCTCCGATCTTTTCCACAGCGGTCGCATACCAGTAGGTGGGCAGGAAGCGAGCAAAGCTCTTGACGCCCTCGCCGAGTACCGAAAGCGGCACAAAGATTCCGCCCAGGAAGGAAAGTGCCAGGCTTACCACGTTTGTGATCATACCGACCTGACTGTCGGAGCCCGAAAGCGGAAGCTGTACGATCATGATCGCAAGCAGTGAAATGACCACTGTAAAAGTGAAGAGATTTAACAGATAAAGTACCATCTCGCCCGTCCCGTATTCTCCGCCGGCAAGCGTGATCAACAGGACAGAAAGCAGCGCAAACACTGCAAGTGAAAATACGATAGTTCCGAGTGACAGGGCAAGGATCCGCTTTTCCGGACGGTAGGATGAAACTGCCGTCCGCTCATACACGCCTTCCTGCTTAAATTTAAAGAGTACCGGAAGAAGCCCGGAAAGCAGAATCCCCATTACGGAGAATGCCGCAAACAGAATCACATTGATGTTGCTCAGAGTGTTACCCGAAGCGGATTTCTTGGTCTCCATCGTGACAAGCCTCGCGTAGTCGGCAGCAACAAGTGCCTTTTCGTTTGCCTGTTCATAGCTCTCTCCGAGCACAAGATAATCGGAAAGATGCGTGATATACGCATTGATCTGGTTTTCCACATAATTTCCGACCGGAAGTGTCTGATCCGTTATGAGCTTAATCTGCGGAGTTCTGCCCGCCTGCACATCCTCGGCAAAACCCTTCGGTATAATAATATAAGCCAAAACGGAGCGATAGTAAAGCATATCCGTGATCTGATCCTCGGAAAAATCACCCTCCTTTTCATTGTGAATGGAGAACAGGTACTCTGTCAGGCCTTTTGAGATCTCCGTGTCGTCCTCATCGGCAATCATGATATCAAAGCCCTCTTGCTCGAACAGATTCTCATTGCCCGTTCCGGTCTTGCTCATCACAACGAGCATGACAAAGATAATGGCGGTGTAGATGATCACACCTACCTTGTGTACTTTTATGATCTTGAAAAAGCTCTTAAAGACTTGCATACTGCTGCCTCCTTCCGAGCACACTGCCCGCTATGATAAATACGACCGATAGTGCGACCATATAGATGACCGAGCGATACAGTCTGTCACCCACACCGAAAATGTTCAGGCTGTAGAAGGAATCCGTGATCACTGCGGAAGGATTGATCCGGTTCAGGATCGGATTATTTTCCTCCACGACAATCTTCATGCCGTGATAGAACAGCCCCGCAAAGAATCCGCCCAACAGGGTGATCAGCGTCAGGATTGTCTCCTTGCTGTCAAAGCCCTTGCTGCCGATATGTGCCACCATGTAGCCTAAAGACACACCGAGCAGTGTTCCGAGCGCCGTCAGCATAAAGAGCCACGGAAGGTCACCGCCGAAATCGATCTTTAACACAAACTTCAAATACAGAAGCACCACCAAGGTCGCCGCCAGCTGCACGAGGTAAACGGCTGCCAAAGCAGAGAGCTCATAAAGTACCTTGTTTACCGGCACCAGATTCGTTCGTTTCCCGACCTCGTTGATATTTGCCTGATTCTTGCACATGGCAGCCAGACTCTGCAGCGAACAGAACAGGCAGACCATAGCCATCAGGTTATAAAAGTAAGCCACGTAAGGATCTGTGTTTCTTCCTCCGATCCCCTCAGCCTTCACGGCATCCATGATCAGATCGCCTGTCTGCTTCTCCATGTAAGCGGGCAATTGTTCCGGATAGTTTTTATAAAGATAGGTAATATAGTCAAAGCTTGCCTGAAACTCTCCGACTACCACGGTAAGCACGCTCTGCCCGATACCGTTTTCATTAACGTGAAGCGAAAACTCTGCGGTGTTGTCGGCATTCAGCTTCACAAGGATGATACCGTCCACCTCATCCTCCGCGAGAAGCGACTTCGCCTTTTCCTCATCCGTCTCCGTGATCTCAAGCATCTTCGTGCCGCTGTCGTAGGTCATCCCGGCGAGCATTTCTTTGATCTCGGATGCAGAGTTCCCTTCGCCCTGTACGACAAGCGCAGTCGGGATCGAGTCGGTACTCTCCTTTTCGTAGATCCCGTGGAAGGCCACATAAAACAGAGTTCCGAGGATCATACCGAAGGCCAGTGTCCAGAAGAGCGCGTGTTTTTCGCGAAGCGAAAGCTTTAAATGCGTGATAAATATACGTCCTGCCATTATGATCAATCCTCCTTATCACGAAGCTCTTTTCCGGTGATCTCGAGAAATACATCATTCAAGGTCGGAAGCTCCGAGTAAATGCGGTCATAATCAATGTTTTCCTGTTCAAAGAACGAGATCACATGCGAGATGTTATGGCGTCCGCCGGCGCACTTGATGGTGAGGCGATCGGACATATAGTTTACCTCGTATACATGGTGCAGCTTCTTTAATCCTTCCAGTTTCTCCTCCGGAAGATTGCGGATATCCACCACCACATTCTCGGTGTTCTTGATCATTTTTTTCAGCTCTTCGCTCGTGCCCATGGCAACCGATTTTCCGCGATCCATGATCAGGATATTGGTGCAGATCTGTTCTACCTCTTCCATGTAGTGTGTGGTATATACAATGGTAGCACCCTGTTTATTGAGTTCGACAATATTCTCCAAAATCTTGTTCCGGCTCTGCGGATCCACGGCCACGGTGGGCTCATCAAAGAAAATGAGTTCCGGCTTGTGTGCGATCCCGCAGGCGATGTTCAGTCTTCTGAGCAAACCGCCGGAGAGCTTTTTCGGGCGGAACTTCCGAAAATCCGATAATCCCACGAAATCAATCGCTTCCTCCACATACTGTTTTTTCTTTTCCTTGTCCTTGATGTACAGGCCGCAGAAATACTCAATGTTTTCCTGCACGGTCAGTTCCTCAAAGACCGCCACATTCTGCGGCACCACACCGACTTTGGACTTCAGATCATATCTTGCGGGCTCCATGCGTTCACCGAAGAGATAAACCTCGCCCTTGTCGTAAGAAAGCAGGGAGAGCACACAGTTCATAGTAGTACTCTTGCCGGAGCCGTTGGGGCCGAGCAGACCAAAGACCTCTCCCTTTTTGATCTCCAGATTGAAATTGTCAAGAGCGATAAGCTCCTTGTATCGTTTTACCAGATTGTTGATCTTTACTACGGTTTCAGACATTGCATTGCCTCCTTATATGTTTCATTATATGTAATGTAGCACGTTTTATGTACCGACGGTAGTGAAGGATGTAAGAACCTGTATATGACATTTGTCATATTACGACGATCGGGGACTTATCAGCATATCGGATCATGCGCGAGCGCAATGATCGACACACCGGTACGTCCCCGACTGTCAGTCTTCTATTCGTTTTATCCGTTCATCACTCTGCTATGCCGCAGCCACCTTATTGGAAACGAGGGAGGT
>CACZPL010000249.1 GCA_902783015.1 uncultured Lachnospiraceae bacterium | reverse complement strand
ATGGAGCTGGTCTCGGGAGTATTGAAGCAGCTCCACGAATACGGCTATATCGTCGAGATGGACGACTTCGGCAGCGGCTATTCGTCGCTGAATATCTTAAAGGATCTCGATGTGGACGTGCTGAAGCTCGATATGAATTTCCTGAGCGGCAAGATCGGCGGGCGCGGGGGTGCGATCCTTTCTTCCATCGTGCAGATGGCAAAATGGATCTCGACTCCGGTGATCGCGGAGGGTGTGGAGACCATGGAGCAGGCCGACTATATGAAGAGCATCGGCTGCAATTATATTCAGGGATATCTGTATTCCAAACCCGTGGAGGAGGCGGAGTTCCTCCAAAAGCTCCGGCAGACGGAACACGATCCTCTGCAGCCCGGGATGAAGCTGATCACTACCATGGACGCCGGAAAATTCTGGAATCCCGAGTCCCTCGAGACCTTGATCTTTTCCAACTTCGTGGGCGGCGCGGCCATCTTTACCTACGAGGATGGCAAGATGGAGCTTCTGCGCGTCAACCAAAAGTATGTCAAAGAGCTTGGCATGAACACCTCCGCCAAGGATCTGATCCGCACGAATCCCTGGAATCTCTTAGACGAGCAAAACCGTGCGGTATATGAGAAAACGATCCAAAAGGCCATCGCCTCGGAGGATGAGGAGGAATGCGAGACCTGGAGAACCATCTATTCCGACTGCTGCGGCGAGGACAACATCTGTATCCGCACCTCCATGCGTTTGATCGGCAAGGCGGGCGAGCAGTACCTGTTCTACGCCATGGTCAGAAATGTGACAAAGGAAAAGAAACAGTTTATGCAGTTTGCCGAGGATACGGGGCGGTACAAGGCGGCCTTCGAACAGGCAAATATCTATGCGTGGGAATACATCATCGCCACAAAGGATATGCATCCGTGCTTCCGCTGCATCCGTGACCTGGGCGTGCCGCCGGTGGTACATAATTATCCCGAGCCGATGATCGAAAACGGACTGTTTCCGGCGGATTATGCGGATATGTACCGCGATTGGCACCGGCAGATCGATGGGGGACTTGTGGACGAGCTGCAGGCCGTGATCCCGCTCACCGTGGGGCGCGTGCCCTTCCACGTGCGTTATACCGTGGAGCGTGACGAGAACGGCAGACCTTTAAAGGCATACGGTTCCGCAACTCTGGTGGTAGACGACGAGACGGCGACGGCGGAGTAAAGGAGAGAGTTTGATGAGCTTGGATCATGACAGACAGGATTTGGCCTGGGAGGAGGTCAGCACCGAGCATTTGGTGACGGACGAGTGGATCGATTTTCGCAAGCACCGCTTCCGTTTTCCGGACGGTACGGAATTTGAACCCTACTATACCTACAGCCGTCGGGATTACGTGGTGATCGTGGCGAGCGATGAGGACGGGAATTACCTCTGTGTGCGGCAGTATCGTTACGGCTTGAGAGAGGTGACGACGGAGTTTCCCGCGGGCGGGATCGAGCGAAGCGACGGAAAACAATACTATTCCGGCGGCGAGGGCTGGAACGCGCGCGAGAAATCAAAGCTCGGCAGCGGTGCCGACGCGGCGCGGGAGGATGCCTTGGATGCCGCAAAGCGGGAACTTGCGGAGGAGACGGGCTATACCTCGGAGGATTGGACGCATCTGATCACCATCGCATCGAATGCGACCGTTGCGGACAATTATGCCCATGTTTATATGGCGAGAAACTGCAAAAAGAGTACGGAACAGCATTTGGATGAGACAGAATTTCTGAATGTGGAGCTTCACTCCCCGGAGGAGATCGAGGAATTGATCAAAGCGGGAGGCTTTCAGCAGGCGATCCATGTGATGGCATGGCTGCTTGCGAGGAGAGCATAGAAACCTTGCGGACAAAGAAAGAGGCAGCGCTTATTGCGCTGCCTTTTTGTATTGCTCTTCCAGTTCCGCATCGCTGATCATGGTGATGCGGCCCTGTTCGTATTCTTCACATACCCAGTCGTAGATGGTCTTGATGATCTCGTGAGATTTCGGGATCGGATCGAGACCGAGCTTCTTTCGGTAGCTGTTGACCCAGAAGTCCACGCCGGCCAGGCCCGAGGTGTTGGTCACGGAAACCTTCGGCGGACGGTTCAGGATGGCTTCGGTATCGAAGATGTTGTAGATCTCCGGATTCTTCATCATGCCGTCGGCATGGATGCCGGCACGGGTCAGATTGAAGTTGGCACCCACAAAGGGGGTCATGGGCGGGATATCGTAACCCGTCTCGTTTTGGATGTATTCCGCGATCTCCGTGATCACCTGGGTGTTCATGCCGTTTAAGTGGCCGCGCAGGGAGGCATATTCGAAGACCATGGCTTCGAGAGGTACATTGCCCGTGCGCTCGCCGATGCCCAGCAGGGAGCAGTTTACGGCGCTGGCACCGTACATCCACGCGGTGGTCGCGTTGACCACGCCCTTGTAGAAGTCGTTGTGGCCATGCCACTCGATCATCTCGGAGGGAACGTCGGAGTAGTGCATCAGGCCGTAGATAATGCCGGATACGCTGCGGGGCAGGGCCGCGCCCGGATAGGGAACGCCGTAGCCCATGGTGTCGCAGGCCCGGATCTTGACGGGGACACCGCTATCCCTCGACAGCTTCATCAGCTCGTTGGCAAAGGGCACCACGAAGCCGTAGAAATCGGCCCTTGTGATATCCTCAAAGTGGCAGCGCGGGCGAAGGCCGGCCTCGATACAGTCGGATACGATGCCCAGGTACTTGTCGAGGGCTTCCTTTCGGGTGAGTCCCATCTTGTGGAAAATATGATAATCGGAGCAGGAAACCAGGATACCCGTCTCCTTGATACCGATGGATTTCGCCAGCTCGAAATCCTTTTTGTTCGCCCGGATCCAGGTGGTGATCTCCGGGAACTCGTAGTCGAGCTCCATGCACTTTTCGAGGGCCTTGCGGTCCTTCTCGGAATATACGAAAAACTCGGTCTGACGGATCATGCCGTGCTTTCCGCCCAGCTTGTGCAACAGCTTGTAGATATGCACCATCTGCTCGGTGGTGTAGGGCGCGCGGGACTGCTGACCGTCACGAAACGAGGTGTCGGTGATAAAGATGTCCTCCGGCATGTTTTCCGGAACCCGGCGATAGTTGAACGCGATCTTCGGCGCCTCCGTGTAGGGAAACATCTCGCGGAACAGCTCGGGGTCCTGTACATCCTGCAACTGATAGATGTAGGGATCCTGCTCTAGCTTAAAGGTTTTATTGCTCAAGGCGATATCATGCATTTTTCATGCCTCCGTAATACTATTTTTACTTGAACAATATAAACCTATAAGGTATTATTTGTAAAGAGATTAATTGGACAAAAAATATCAATAATAAGATTCGGAGTTGGGCATGCTGTACATTATCAGACACGGAAAAACAGACTGGAACGCAAGACGAAAGCTGCAGGGGAGGACCGACATTCCCCTAAACGAAGAGGGAAGGGAAATGGCAAGACGGGCGCACGACGAATACAGGGACGTGCATTTTGATATCTGCTTTTGCTCACCCCTCATACGGGCAAGGGAGACGGCGGAGCTTCTGCTTGCGGGGAGGGATGTTCCGATCGAATACGATGACCGGCTGATGGAGATGAGCTTCGGGGTATGCGAGGGACAGGAAAATACCTTTGATCACCCGGAGTGGCCGATCTACAACTTCTTTAAGGCCCCGGAAAAGTACAAGGAGGCGCCGGAGGGGGCCGAGACCTTTGAGGAGCTTTTTGCAAGGACGGGGGCCTTTTTGAAGGAAAAGGCAGAGCCGCTCCTCGCGGAGGGAAAGGATGTCCTGATCGTGGGTCACGGTGCCATGAATTCGAGCATTGTTTGTCAGATCAAAAAGCTTCCCATCGAGAAGTTCTGGAGCGAGGGGATCGAGAACTGTAAACTGATGCAGCTGATCTAAATCAGGAAAAAGGAGGGGAATTCCATGAAGAAACTTGCAAAGAAACTGACGGCCTTGATGTTTGCGGTGATGATGATCGTCACGCTGGTTCCGGCGACGGGACTCGCTTCACGCGCGGCGAGCAAGAAGGTCAGCACCAAAGATTTTGAGGAGATCAAAAAGCTGCTGGAGGAGGACGGCAATGTCAGCATCACATTGAGTGGGGATGTGTACAAGAAGTACAGAGATGCTCCGTCGACTACCATTTTTAAGCTGGGCAAGGGCATAAAGGAAATCGACTTGAACGGCAAGGAGCTGAAATGTCTGGTCACCTATTACGAGGGCTACCTGAACATGGATACCCCGCATTATATGTTTAAGATCGGCGAGGGTTCACAGCTTGCGATCAGTGACAGCTCCGGAAAGAACAAGGGCAAGCTCAATTTTGATGCATATATGTACAGCCCGACACATTCTGCGATTTTTTTTACGGCTACGAATTATCATAATTACTCGGAGAACCACAGAAATTACTTTAAGGTAGACGGAGGCCGGCTCACGTTTAACGGCGGAGAGATCTGCACCAGATCCAAGGAACAGTGGCTGGTGGACGGTTGCAATGTGGAACATTACAACTACGACGTTGAGATTTGCCGGGTGCATCGTTTCGACGGACATGTCAGACAGAATACCAACACCGTGGGCATTGAGGTCAATTCCGGTACGGTGGTCATCAACGGCGGCATCATCGCAGCCCGCGGCTACAGAGAGATGGACACCGATGAACAGGGAGAAGGCAAGAGCAGTCATTGCAAAAATTACGTGCGCGCAGCCTGCATCGAGCAGCACGGCGGTGATGTGATCGTCAACAACGGTTGTTTCAGAGCTTATAGTGATTCCGAATTGATCCAGAAGTACGGCGGAACCATGACCATCAAGGCGGGCACCTTTGCAAGCCACGCAAATGATAAGATCCTGATCCCGACACCGGATGTGGTCGGAAACGCAGGAAACATGCCGCTTTATATGGACGGCTCTCCGGGACAGACCGGCATTCCGGCCTCTGCCCTGGATCCTGACACGGTGGAGGTAAAGGCACTTACGAAATTAAAAGGCGGTATGAAGTGGCGTGAGCCCATCTCGCTTACAATAACCTCCTATCAGAAAGCATTTGAAAGCGGAGATTTTACGGAGATTAAAGCTTCCGATTGGAACAAGATCGCAAAACAAACGATCGCATTTTTACTGATCCATCCCCGTCAGGATACTGCTATGCAGATATACAACGAAAAAGGGGAAGAAATCACCGAGATCAACTGGGATCTGACAGGTAATCCGTTGTACTACACGCCGATCCGGCCGCACTGGGAGTCGGATATTCCGTCCTATTATTCCGCGGCTTTAAGCTTAAGCAGTCAGAACAGCGTGATGCCCACCATATCCATGGGCGGCAACAAGATCACCCAGGGCGGCGATGCGGTAAACGAGATCGCAAAAAAGAACCTGAATAACACCATGGGCTATTATTTTACGGATGATACGGGTGAGAATGTGAATGCCGGTATTATACCGACGCAGGGACGCTTTTACATGAAGGATATCATTCCGGAAACGGCAAAACCGGGGGATACCTATCTTCTCACTTATACGCTTTGCGAGACCGTCTATCGTGAAACCGGTGACGGAATCATGGCGAAATCAAAGAAGCTTATCCCGGTGCACATCGTGGAACCGAGCACGGAGCTCTTGAAGGGCGAGGGCGTGATCGATGACGAGGGCGTGAGCGGCAAAATGTTGACGGTAAGCGGTGACGTGAATAAATATCCCGCAAGCGAGTTGAAATATCAGTGGCAGCGGAAGGTGGACGGGACTTGGACCGACATCTCGGGCGCTACGGCAAACAGCTATACCTTGACCAGGCTGGATGACGACAAAAGTGTGCGTGCCGTGATCACTGCCACGGACCGAAGCGGAAGCATCATCACCAACGAGTGCGAATGCGCGGACGGTCTGGTCATTTCGGAGGCAAACTTTGAGGATCCCGTCTTCCGGCAGTATTTGTCCGATAACTTTGACACGGATAAAAACGGAGTTCTCTCCGATACTGAGGTTGAGGAGATTCGTGAGATCCGTCTGAATAACAATGCCGGAGACAGCAAATATAAGGATGTCGTCTCTTTGAAGGGTATTACCAAGCTCCACGCCGTAACCGTCGTGAATGCCGACTATACAAAGGTTGCCAAGTTTGACGGCTGGGCCCTTGATGAGCTTACGACCCTGTCGTTCAGGGGCTGTCCGCTTGACAGTCTGGACACTTCCTATAACAGGAAACTGACCAAGCTGGATCTCGCCGAGACCACCGGATATGTAAAGGGCATCGACACCTACGGCAACCCGCTGCTTGCAAGGCTCGATCTTTCCGGCGGTTCCGTGACAAGCGTGGATATCAGCGATAACCCGATCTTGGTTAAGACGCTGCTCGATTATAACAAGGTACAGTCTTTGACAACGGCAAACGGCAAGAAGTATAAGCGCTATAGCACGGGGAATAACATGATTTCCATTGATTCCGATATGGCGGATTCCGACATTGTGATCGCGTGGTACAGCAAGAATATGCCGCATATCGGCAATATTCTGAAAAATAAAACCAATGTAAACGACAGCGATGACAGGCTGACCTGGGCGGAAGCAAAGGCAGTGAAAAAGCTGACCATCAACACAACATATAACCCGTATCTCTTTAACATTAAGGGCGTTGAGTATTTTCCGAACCTGGAAACCTTAACGGTCTGCAAGGCACCGAACCTCTGTCAGGTGGATCTTTCCATGAACCGGGAGCTTCGGACGGTGAGCTTTGCGGAAGACGGTCTCACTGAACTTGATCTTTCAAACAATCAGTATATAGAGACTCTGAATGTAAGGGACAATAAGCTGACCAACCTTGATCTTTCGAGTGATTGGTCGCTGGAGAACCTGAATGCGGACGGAAACGCGCTGACAAGTCTTTATCTGTCTCAAAATGAGCTGCTGAAGTCCCTTTCCGTGCGCGGCAACAAGCTTTCGGACCTTGATTTGACCGGTCTTTCCGAGCTCCGTGAAGTGAAGGCTTATGCAAACGATATGGGCTTGATCAGGATTGCCGGTTGCACGGAACTTGAAAAAGCGCTTGCCGGTACCGTAACGTATCCGGCGGACGGCGAATTCGGCTGGGAATATGAAAGCCATGTAAACGATGAGAACATGCTGTTGGTAGACTGCAATATAGCGATCGTGCGGGATGCGGCGAAGGCCGAGATCACGCTGCACCCCGAGAGCACCACTGCGGCAGTCGGTAAGACAGCAACCTTTGCCATTGCTGCGGAGGGCTCGGGACTTACCTACCAGTGGATATACAGCTCGGATGGCGGCAATAAGTGGAAGGTGATCACAGGTGCAACGGATACGGAGCTGACCGTAACCGCAACCGAGGATATAAATAATTACCGGTATCGCTGCCGCGTGATCAACGCAGCAGGAAAGGTGGTTTCCGAGGCGGCGACCTTAACCGTGAGCGGAGTCAAGCCTCTGATCCTCACTCAGCCGGTAAGCCAAAAGGTAGCCCAGGCAAAGAAGGCAACCTTTACGGTGGCGGTCGCGGGAAACAATATCCGCCTTCAGTGGTACCAGAGTAAGGATAACGGCAAGACCTGGACGGCCCTTGCAGGTGAGACGGGCACCGCGCTCACAGTGAAGGGCTCGGTGGCAAACAACGGATTTTTGTACCGCTGCAAGGCGGCAAACAGCAAGGGCAAATCCTTCTCGACCGAGGCGAAGCTCACGGTGAGCGGCGTGAAGCCGGCCATTCGGACGCAACCGGTGAACAAGGCAGTGACCGCCGGGAAACAAGTGACCTTTAAGATCGATGCCACGGGTGTCGGCATGAAGTATCAGTGGCAGTACAGCAAGGACGGCGGCAAAACCTGGATCAACAACAAGGGAAAGGGCAGCAACACAAATACCTTCTCCTTTACCACAAAGAAGACGCAAAACGGTTTGAAGTATCGCTGCGTGGTAACGAATACCTACGGCTCGAGGGCTTCCAATGCGGTAAATCTGAAAGTGAAATGAAAGAAAACAGTAAATGGTTGTTCCAATTGAATTTTTATAACATCCTGCTGATCGTGGTCGGCGCGGGCTTAAATCTGCTCGGCTACCACGCGGCACGGATGTTTGGTCTGCCAATCTGGTTGGACTCGGTGGGCACATTTTACGCGGCGATGGAGCTGGGCCCCATAGCCGGAGCGCTCGCCGGAGCAATGATGAACGTGATAGCCGGGATCTATGAGCCCGGCTATATTTGGTTTGCCATTGTGAGTATCGGCGGCGGGATCGCCGTCGGCAGATGCTATCCGAGAAACCGGAAGGTCTCATCCTTCTCCGTCATCGCGACGGGCTTCTTTGCAGGGATCATCATGACGATCCTGGCGACTCCGATCAATATGATCGTAAGAGACGGTTACGTGGGCAATCCATGGGGCGACGCGCTGGTCAATATGCTGTCGAGATATATGAGTGTGAAATGGCCGCGGCTGCTTGCCGGGGAGCTTTTGGTGGAGATGCCCGACAAGGTGCTGAGTGTGGCGCTTGCCATGCTCCTGCTGATCCCCGTAAAGTGGATGAAGGGGAAAGGAAGAAAGCGGGCGGAAAAGACGGCAGCAGGCATCCTGGTGCTTGTAGTGCTCGCTTCTCTTGCGGGTCCTTTGCCCGTGCGTGCGGCAGAAGACGGGACGAAGGGATCCGACTATCGGACCGAGAGCATGGAGGTGATCTACGGCATGGAGGAGGGACTAGCCTCCGCGGAGATCAACACCCTGGCACAGAGTGCGGACGGCTACATCTGGGCCGGAGCCTACTCCGGACTCTACCGCTACAACGGTTCCCGGTTTGAACTGATGAACCTGGACGAGAAGATAAACAGCGTGACCTACCTGTACGAGGACAGCCGCGCCAGACTCTGGATCGGCACCAACGACAACGGTGTGGCCTGCTATGATCCGGCAAGCGGAGACATCCGCTTCTACGATGCAAAGGACGGGTTGGCGTCTGCCTCTGTCCGCACGATCTGTGAGGACGATGCGGGGAATCTCTATGTGAGCACCATGGCGGAATTTGCGAAGATCGACCCGACGGGGAGACTCAAGATCTACAAGGAGTATCCCGAGATCGCAGGGGTGTATTCCCTCAAGAAGGCAGGGGACGGTCAGATCATCGGCGTGACCGGAAACGGTGCCGTGTTTGTGCTGTGGGGCGAGGTCCTGACTTCCGTCTTCACACTGGAGGATCCGGATGTGGTATATTCCGCCGTCGGCTGCGCAAAGGACGGAAGCCTGCTGATCGGGACCTCGGCGGATGTCTGCTACCGGGCCTCCGTCTCCGCGGACGGCACGGTTACCGTGGCCGGCAAGATCACGTTGCCGGAGTTTTCCTATGTAAATGATATCGCCCGGGCAAAGTCGGATGACGGATATTTTGTGGCGGGCTCTACCGGACTGTTATTTGTGGGGGATGACGGCAGTGTGTCCGATCTTACCACGGACGGCTTTGACAATTCCGTATCCCAGGTGATCACGGACTATCAGGACAATGTCTGGTTTGCTTCGACGAAGCAGGGGATCATGAAACTTTCCTATACGCCCTTTTCCGATATCACGCTGAAGGCGGGACTCGACGAGCCTGTGGTAAATGCGCTGACCATCGACGACGGGAAGCTTTATATCGGTACCGATGACGGACTGGAGATCGTGGACGAAAAAACCGGAGAGCACGTGGAGGAGCAGATCGAGCGGCTTTTTTCGGGGGTGCGTATCCGGCATCTGATGAAGGATTCTATGGGCAATAAGTGGGCGAGCACCTATGGACAGGAGGGCCTGGTCTGTATCGAGACCGATGGGACGGTGAAGTATTACAACGGCAAGACACCGGGAGTGCTCGGCAGCCGTTTTCGCTTTGCCATGGAGCTTGCGGACGGGTCGATCTTTGCCGTGTCCACGGATGGGATCAACTATATCGAAAACGGTGAGATCACACGTACCGTCGGCAATCCGGAGGGCCTGGTAGTGCCGAAGATCCTCTCGGCCGTGCAAAAGCCGGACGGGACGATCCTGGCCGGATCCGACGGTGACGGGATCTATGTGATAAAGGACGGCGAAGTGGTCGGTCATATCGGCGCGGAGCAGGGACTGGAATCACCGGTGGTCCTGAAGATCATACGCGGGGATCGGGGATACTTCTACGTGACGAGCAACGCGCTCTATTTCGATGAAGGCGCGGGAAACGTGAGACGGCTGAAGGCGTTTCCCTACAACAACAATTACGACATATATATGACGGGGCGCGGCGAGGCCTGGGTCGGCAGCAGTGCGGGAATCTATGTGGTGCGCGAGGACAGTCTGATCGCGGACGAGGGCTATGACTATATTCTTCTAAACCGCCTGCGGGGCTTTGACACCACGCTTACCGCAAATGCGTGGAATGCATCGGATGGGAATATGCTCTATCTTTGCTGTACGGACGGCGTCCGCTGCATCGATACGGCGCACTACAACGACATCAACGAGGATTACGAGATCGTGCTTGCCTCCTTAAAGGCAGAGGAGAAAGAGATCCGTCCCGTGGACGGGGTGTACCGCATTCCCTCCGGGGAAACGCGGATACAGATCGTGCCCGCCGTGCTGAACTATGCGGCGTCTAATCCGTTGGTCAAAGTGACCATGGAGGGGACGGACGATCCGGGGATGCGCCTGCGGCAGTCGGAGATGACCGGCAACTACGTGACGACCCTTCCCTATGGCGATTACAAGGTGCACGTGCAGATCATCGATGAGCTGACCGGAGTGACGAAGAAGGAGAAGATCTTTTCGCTTCACAAGGATGCGGAGCTCTACGAGCATCTGTACTACAAGATTTATCTCCTGCTGATCGGCGGACTGATGGTCGGATTCATCGCCTGGATGATCGCGAAGATGAGCAATATGGCCGTGATCAACCGCCAATACGGTGAGATCCGTGCGGCCAAGGAGGAGGCGGAGCAGGCAAACCGCGCAAAATCGCAGTTTCTGGCCAACATGAGTCACGAGATCCGCACACCCATCAACGCGGTGCTCGGCATGGACGAGATGATCCTGCGGGAGAGCAGCGAGCCCGAGATCCGCGGATATGCCTCGGATATCCGGGTGGCGGGGAATACGCTTCTCTCGCTGATCAACGACATTCTGGATTCCTCGAAGATCGAGTCCGGCAAGATGGAGATCGTGCCGGTGGAATACGAGCTTGCGACACTGATCCGGGATCTCTCAAACATGATCTCCCAGCGCGCGCAGGCAAAGGATCTTGCGCTCCATGTGGAGGTGGAGGAAACGCTCCCCTCCGTGCTCTTCGGAGATGATGTGCGCATCCGTCAGGTCGTGACGAACATCCTGACCAACGCCGTCAAATACACGCCGGAGGGTTCCGTGTGGCTGCGCGTGAAAAAGGCAGAGAGCACGGAAGCGCTTGCGGAGGATGAGATCCTGCTCCACGTGGAGGTGGAGGACACCGGCATCGGTATCAAGGAGGAGGATCTGCCGAAGCTCTTCGAGGCTTTCCAGAGGATCGAGGAGGGCAGGAACCGGCACATCGAGGGCACCGGCCTCGGCATGAACATTACCCTGCAGCTTCTTGCCATGATGGGCAGCAAGCTCGAGGTAAAGAGTGTGTACGGCGAGGGTTCGACGTTTTATTTTGACCTGAAGCAGAAGGTGACGGACGCTTCGCCCATCGGAGATCTGAAGGAACGGGAAACGGAAAACGAAACACATTCCCGCTATGAGGGTGCCTTCATTGCGCCGGAGGCGCACATCCTTGTGGTGGATGACAACGAGATGAACCGCAAGGTCTTTAAGAGTCTCTTAAAGACCACGCAGATCCGCGTGACCGAGGCGGACAGCGGAAAGGCCGCGCTTGCGGCTGCGGAGGAAACGAAGTTTGATATTGTCTTCATGGATCACATGATGCCGGAGATGGACGGTGTGACCGCCATGGAGCTTATGAGAAGGATCCCAGGCTACGATGCGGTGCCGATCCTCGTGCTCACGGCGAATGCCGTGACCGGCGCGAAGGAGCAATACTTAGAGGCCGGTTTTGACGGCTTTATCTCAAAGCCCATCGTGTCGGAGAAGTTGGAGCATGCGATCCGGGAGACCTTGCCCGAGGAATACATCCTTCCTTATACGCCCGCAGAAGGGGAAAAGGAGGCACTGCCGGCTGCGGCGCCGACCGAGGAGCTGCCTGTGGTGGACGGCGTGGATTGGGAATATGCGTGGATGCATATGCCGGAGCTTGAACTGCTCCGCACCGCTTTGGAAGCATTCCACGGAACCATCATGCCGCAGGCCGATAAGCTGGATTCCATGCGCGACGTTCTTGCGGCAGCGGTGACGGAAGGAAACGATCCCTCCGAGGCGTTTGCGGCCTATAGGATCCAGGTGCACGGCATGAAGAGTGCTGCGGCGACCGTCGGGATCATCCCGCTTGCGGGTATGGCGAAGGTGCTGGAATATGCGGCGGCAGATGAGAAGTCGGACGTGATCTTTTCCATGCACGATGTGTTTGTCGGTGAATGGCGTTCCTACGCGGATAAGCTCGTAGAGGCAGCAGGCGGGGGAAGGCGCGGCGAGGAAACCGAGGAGAAGGAAACAGCGGATCCGGATATGCTTCTTGCCATGACGGAAATGCTTAAAAATGCACTTTCGGACTTTGATATTGACGCAGTTGATGGTATAATAGATAAGTTAGAAGGTTACAGCTACGCGCCCGAGATTGCGGCGCTCGTCAAGGAACTTGTTTCTGTTGCGCGCGACATGGATCAGGAGGCTGCGGAGAAGGTTATAGAAAAGCTTCAAAAGCTGATTTAAAAGGGGAAGACCATGCATACGATTTTGTTGATCGGAAAAATGAATACGCTGCTCAAGGATATGAACGATTATCTGCGACAGTATTTTACCGTACAGATTTCCACGGAGAATCCGCAGAGTGCCGTCGGCATGATCAAGGTCACAAATCCGGAGCTTGTTCTCATCAGTCTGGTGGGCTGGTTTGATTCGGACGCGGAGCTTTTCAAGCGCGTGCAAAAGGAATTTCCGAAGCTGCCGGTGCTCACCCTGGGGACCGATTCCGAGCGGGCGGGCTTTATGTCCTATTACGAGAGCGGACAGTTTGAGCATTTGATCCGTCCGCTTGCGAATAAGGATGTGCTCTCGGCCGTGTGTACCAGACTTGACTTAAATGAAAAACAGGTGATCGACAGTGCGGTAAAGCCCGGGGACGGCCGGCCGAAGGTGCTGGTGGTGGACGACAACGTGACCACGCTCCGGAATCTGAAATCGATCCTGGAAGATAAATACAATGTAACGCTTGCGAACTCGGGCATGAAGGCCATGACCTCCATCGGGAAGGACAGGCCGGATGTGATCCTGCTCGACTATGAGATGCCGGTCTGCGACGGGAGACAGACCCTGGAGATGATCCGGGCGGACGAGGACCTGCGGGAGATTCCGGTGATCTTTTTAACAGGGGTTAACAGCAGGGAGCACATCGAGGCGGTATTAAAGCTTCGCCCGGCCGGTTATATGCTGAAGCCGGCGGTACCCGCGAAGCTCAAAGAAGCCATCGACAAGGCTTGCGAAAAAAGGCGTTCAATGTTACAATAAAACCAACTATGGGGGCTTTTGTGTATGACAAAAGAACAACGAGAAGAGTATTATATTCATTTTGAGAAGCTGATCGACTGCATGCAGGATCTGAACGGCTTCGATCATGATGGTTTTCGGAAAGCGCTTGCAAAGCTTTGCGAACTTTTTCGCGTGGCAAAGGGCGTGACGGAGTTTTACAAGAGCCCGTTTGATGAGAATCATGGTCAGGGCGAGGTCCTCTGTGATTACGATAACGGACACGCGGACGTACAGGTGCATCAGATCCGGATCAATTCGGACACGGGTGCGGTCATCATCGGAACAGTCTATATGGACCGGAACGAGAAGCCTCTCACGGACGAAGAGCGGGAGAAGGTCGATCTGATCTTTCGTACCATGCTCTCCTTCATTGCAAGGAGAAGACTGCAGAAGGCAGTTGAGGGCTTTGTGTTCAATGATGAGGTCGGGTACCCGAATTCCCGCGCCTATATGCGCTTTTTGATGAAGATGAAGGCAAAGTGCGGCCTGCACGGGTATACCTGCGGCTGCTTCAATCTGCGCCACTTCGGAAACATCAACCGCGAGATCGGAAGACAGCTCGGTGATGTGGTTTTTAAGAGCTACTATATGCTGCTTGCCGAGACGGTAGGGGACACCGGGATCGTGTGCCGCCTGGGCGGTGACAATTTCCTTCTCGCCTTTCGCAACGAGCTTTCGAGCGCAGTGCTGGATGTCTTAAGAGGTGTGCCTGTTGCCTATGATAAAAAAGGAGAGAACCGCGTGGAGGTTTCCGCAAGTGCGGGACTCTTTACCGTGCCGGACGGTTTTCTGGTGGAGAGCACGGAAACCATTATGGACCGCATTATGCCCACCGCACAGGCCGCAAGGCGCGACGAGGCGGATCACATTCTGTATTTCGACGAGAAGATGGCAAAGCAGAAGGAGCATATGATCCGTGTGCAGAGAAGCTTTCCTGCTGCGTTAAAGAAGAGAGAATTCCGGGTGTATTATCAGCCCAAGGTGGATGTGTTTACCGGCGAGATGGTGGGCGCGGAGGCGCTGTGCCGCTGGTTCCACAAGGGCAAGCTTGTCTCTCCGGGAGAGTTTATCCCCGTGCTTGAGCAAAATACCGACATCTGCAAGCTTGATTTTTACATGCTCGATGCGGTCTGCAGGGATATCCGCAGATGGATGGACGAGGGCAAGAAGCCCGTGCGTGTCTCTGTGAATCTCTCCAGAAAACATTTGGTGGATGTGGATCTTCTAAAGCACATCATGGATGTGATCGAGAAACACCGCGTGCCGCATTTTTATGTGGAGATCGAGCTTACCGAGACCACGACCGACGTGGAGTTCCGCGATCTTCGCCGTGTGGTAAACGGATTGCAGGCGCAGGGCATCTGCACTGCGGTGGACGACTTCGGTGTGGGCTATTCCTCGCTGAATCTGATCCGTGAGATCCCCTGGAACATCCTGAAGATTGACCGGTGCTTTTTGCCGGAGGATGAGAAGAACAAATACAGTACCACCAGTTTGATGTACAAGCACGTGGTCGCCATGGCACATGATATCGGACTCGAGTGTGTCACGGAGGGCGTGGAGACCGTGGAGCAGGTGGACATTTTGAGAAAGAACCATTGTGATATCGCGCAGGGCTTTTACTTCGATAAGCCTTTGCCGGTAGAGGAATTTGAGCAGCGGCTGGTCAACCGGCGGTACGAGCTGCCCAAATAAGGAAAGGGAAATTAACGTATGGCAATGCACAAAAGAAGAAGGGTGTATGCGGTTTTGGCTGCGATGTTGATCTTTATCTGCAGTCTGCATACCGGAGCGTTGCATGCTGACGCGGCAACAAAGACGGCAAGTATCAAATTCAGAACATATCTGCAAAATACCGGTTGGCAGGCCTGGAAGGGAAACGGCAGCGCGGCAGGCGGCGACTCCCTTCGAATGGAGGCCTTTCAGGTAAAGCTTGTCAACAGCGGATACAAGGGCAGTGTGGTCTACAGGGCGCACGTGCAGGGCACGGGCTGGCAGAAAACCTGGTCAAAGGACGGAAAGCTTGCCGGTACCACCGGGAAGAGCCTGCGTCTTGAGGCAGTGCAGATCTATCTGTCCGGTGAGATCTCAAATTATTACGATCTTTATTACAGGGTGAACGCGAAGGGCCTCGGCTGGATGAAGTGGGTGAAAAACGGTAACCCCGCCGGTACCGTGGGGTACGGCCGTCGTTTGACGGGCATTCAGATCCGACTGGTGAAGAAGGGCGCGGCCACCGCAAACAGCTATAAGGGTGTGAAGTCGGTCACCAAGAGCGGCTTCGTGAAAAAGGAAGACAATAAAACACCGTTAAACCCGTATTATGAAGAGCATCCCGAGGAAAACCCAAGCAGGGAGAGAACGATAAAGCGCGAGCAGCTGGAGCCCGTGACACTGACCGCAAAGGAGTTTGATCTCCTGGCGGCCGTGGTTTATTGCGAGGCCGGCGGCGAGATCATGAACGGGCAGGTGGCCATGGCAAACATTGTCTTAAACCGTCTGCGGTCCGGAAATTACGGAAAGAATCTGCACGATGTGGTGTATGCGCCGTATCAGTTTTCGGTGGTTTCCCTGGAAAAATTCAAGGACGCATTAAAGAACGGCGTTCCGCAGAATACCAGGATCGCCTGCAGGCGTGCGGTCAACGGCCTCAATTTCATCCGGGATTATGTGAATGTCAGACCGACCTGGTACTATGACTTAAACAAGCTTCCGGATTCCGTGCATGAATACATCATCCTCGGAAACATCATATTCTTTAAGTAGTGTATCTAAGGAAGCACCGAGATAATCGGTGCTTCCTTGTTGCGTAACAGCAGAGGCATAAAAATGGACGAAAAGCAAAAACAGTTTATCGACATCAGGAAAAAATCAATCCGGGATAAAAACTCCCGGGAGTATCAGGACCTTTCCTCGGAGGATCCCTTCAGCATCGGCTGGATCAGAAATGAGTACCAGTACGTGAAGCGGGCCCTGCCGAAGAAAAGCTATATCATTCCCTACAACGAGGTTGTCTTAAGAAGATTGGACGGAACCCTCTCTTCAAAGGGAATGCACGACAAGGTGAAGAAGGCGCTTGAGGATACGACGGCACAGATCATCGCCGGCATCACCAGGCATTTCTCACGCAATGTGGTGAAGCTTCCGCCGAAGAATAAGCACCAGTCCTCCCGCCGCCTGTCGGAGGATAACTTCGATGAGTTTTCTTCCCTGGTGGTGGAGCGCCGTTACTTTACCGAGCCCCGCGTCTGCAGTATGTGCAAAAAGGCGTCCTATTATGATACCTACATGAATAATCTCGCGGAGCTTGATATGGGAGTGCGACTTGCAAGGGAGAACGCAAAGAAAAAGTCCGTATCCGACCGTGTGGCCCGCTACTTAAGGCAGGAGGGGATCCGGGTCACGGATCACATCACCTATGAGGTGGAGACGTATTTTAACATGGAGGTGATCTCCGGTTTGTTAAAGTACAACCGCAACCTCATGCTGTTCAATATGCTTACCAGCCGCGAGGAAGTGAACAATAAGCTGAAGAAGCATCTGCTCGAGAAGATCCCGGACTCCTATGTGGACCTGTACCCGGATGCGAGACTCATGCACAGACATTTTTATATCCATCACGGCCCCACGAACTCCGGCAAGACTTATCAGTCCGTGCAGCGGCTGATGACGGCGCAGAAGGGCATTTATGCCGGTCCGCTGCGTCTGCTTGCCTATGAGGTGTTTGACCGCCTGAATCGCGCGGATGTTCTGTGCAGCCTGCTGACGGGGGAGGAATCCATCCCGATTCCCGGTGCGACCGTGCAGGCCTCCACGGTGGAGATGGTCAATGTCTATGACGAATATGATATCGCCGTGATCGACGAGGCACAGCTGGTGGGAGATAAGTTCCGCGGCGGTGCCTGGACCCGTGCCATCCTCGGCGTGCGGGCAGCGGAGGTTCATCTTTGCTGCGCCAATGAGGCTGTGCCCATCTTGACAGCCATGATCGAGGACTGTCACGACACCTACGAGCTGATCGCGCACGAGAGAAACACACCGCTTTTGGTGGATGAGCGCCCGTTTACCTTCCCGGATTCCATTGAATCCCACGATGCGTTGATCGTGTTCTCCAGAAAGGATGTGCACGCGGTGGCTGCGGAGCTCCAGAGACTCGGCAGAAAATGCAGCGTGATCTACGGCAACCTTCCCTACGATGTCCGCCACAAGGAGGCGGCGCGGTTCATGTCCGGCGAGACGGATGTCTTAGTCTCCACGGATGCCATCGGGCTCGGTTTGAACCTGCCCATCAAGCGCGTCGTGTTCCTCAGGCTGGACAAGTTTGACGGTTATGAGGTGCGGGAATTAACCGGGGCGGAGGTCAAGCAGATCGCCGGGCGCGCCGGCAGATTCGGCATTTTTGACCGCGGCTATGTGACCTCGGAGGATTCGCCGGAGTTTGTACGCGAGAAGCTGTTTGAAACACCGGAACCCCTTTCCTTTGCCACCATTCAGTTCCCCGAGACCATCATCGACATCGACGCGCCCATGCACGAGATCTTAAGGCGCTGGCGGGATGTGACCGTCAACGAGGGTTATTCAAAGGCAAATATCGACCGCGAGATCGCGCTCTGCGAGATGCTCGGCCAGTTCGCGGATGATAAGTACTTCCTCTACAAGACCATCACGATCCCCTTTGACGAGCGGAATAAGACGATCCTGGATATCTGGTATGAGATGGCGCGGGCGGAATACAACAATGTCACGCTGATCCCGCAGGTGCTCTACGGAAAGTATGTGGAGGGCAACAAGCGCCTGGATTACCTGGAGCGCGCCTACCACATCTGTGATCTTTTATACAATTTTGCGGTGAAGTTCAAGCATGAGGAATATATCGACGAGATCATGCTGACCAAGCAGCTCTTGTCGGAGCGCATCATCAAGCTTTTATCCGCAAATAGGCTGGCACCGAAAAAGTGCAACCGCTGCGGCAGACAGATCCCGTGGAACAACCGCTACGGACTCTGTTCTCATTGCAGGTGAAATTGCACAAAATAATTGTAAAAAAACAATTTTTGTAGTAAAATTGTACTATATTACGTAAAGGAGACAGGTGTCGGATATGAAGCGTACGTTTAAGGGAGGTATCCATCCCTACGAGGGCAAGGAACTCACGGAAAACAAGCCCGTGACAGAGTATCTGCCGAAGGGGGATCTGGTCTTTCCGCTGTCACAGCATATCGGTGCACCGGCAAAGCCGGTGGTGAAAAAGGGCGATCCGGTACTCGCCGGACAACTGATCGCCGAGGCCGGCGGTTTTGTTTCTGCAAATATCCATTCTTCCGTATCCGGAACGGTCAAGGCGATTGAGCCGAGACTGACCTCAGCAGGAAACAAGGTAAACTCCATCGTGATCGAAAACGACGGAGAGTTTAAGAGTGTTGAATATAAAGGGAATGACACCCCCGTAAGCGAACTCGACAAGGGGGTCATTTTGGATGCCATCAAACAGGCAGGCATTGTGGGCATGGGCGGCGCAGGCTTCCCGACCCACGTGAAGCTCTCGCCGAAGGAGCCGGAAAAGATCGACACGATCATCGTCAACGCCTCCGAGTGCGAGCCCTATCTGACCTCGGACTACCGCAGGCTCATAGAGCAGGGGGATGGCGTGATCGAGGGCCTCAGGCTGGCGCTTGCCATCTTCCCCGGAGCAAAGGGGATCATCGCCGTGGAGGACAACAAGCCCGAGGCGATACGCTTGCTTACCGAAAAGCTTGCGGGCGATGATAAGATCGCCGTACATTCCATGAAGACAAAATATCCGGAGGGTGCGGAGCGCCAGCTCATCTACGCAAACACCGGACGATATATCAATTCCAAGATGCTCCCTGCGGATGCGGGCTGTATCGTCCACAACGTGGATACCGTCTTCGCGATCTGCGAGGCGGTGAGAAAGGGAAAACCGCTGATCGAGCGCATTGTGACCGTGACAGGCGATGCCATCAATAATCCGGGGAACTTCCGGATCCTGGTGGGCACCAGCTATCAGGAGCTCATCGAGGCCGCGGGCGGATTTAAGACCACACCGGAGAAGATCATCTCCGGCGGTCCCATGATGGGAAAGGCCATCTATACCACGGAACTTCCGGCAACCAAGGGCAGCTCGGCCATCCTCTGTCTCACGAAGGACGAGGTGCAGGAGTACGAGCCCTCCGCGTGCATCCGTTGCGGACGCTGTATTTCCGTGTGTCCGGGCAGAGTGCGCCCGGAGCTTTTGTGCAACCTGGCGGAACGCGGTGACATCGAGGGCTTCCTTGCGCATGAGGGCATGGAGTGCTGCGAGTGTGGCTGCTGTTCCTATGTCTGTCCGGCAAAACGCCATCTGACGCAGACCATCGCCGGTACCAGAAAGCTGGTACTTGCCAATAAGAAGAAGTGAGGAAAGGGGAAGAAATGGACGAAAATCTGAAGCTTAAGATCTCTGCTTCCCCGCATGTGAGAAGCAAGGATACCACAAGTGATATCATGTTCGACGTCGTGGTCGCCTTAGTGCCCGCGACAGCTGTGGGGCTCTACAGCTTCGGCTGGTATGCTGCACTGCTTGTTGCGGTCTGCATCGGATGCTGTGTGGGCTTTGAGGCGCTTTACCAGCACTGCATGGGAAAGAAGGTGACCGTGGGAGATTTCTCAGCGGTAGTGACAGGCCTTCTGCTTGCCATGAACCTGCCGCCGAGGCTTCCGGTCTGGATGGCGGTATTGGGTTCTGCCTTTGCCATCATCATCGTAAAGCAGCTCTTCGGCGGGCTCGGGCAAAACTTCATGAACCCGGCTCTCGGCGCGCGTTGCTTTTTGATCCTCGCGTTCTCGAGATATATGACCGCATTTTATTACGACGGGGTTTCCGCGGCGACACCGCTTGCCATGTTAAAGCAGGGCGGTCCCGTGAACCTTCGGAATATGTTCCTCGGCTTTACCGCCGGGACAATCGGCGAGGCCAGCACAGCAGCACTTTTGATCGGCGCGGTCTATCTGCTGATCCGCCGTGTGATCAGCCCGAAGATCCCGCTTTTCTACATCGGGACCTTTGCGCTTTGTATCGTGATCTATGCCCTTGTAAAGGGCTTTGACGTGCCGGAGTTTCTTGCGGCACATTTGACCGGCGGCGGCCTGATGCTCGGCGCCTGGTTTATGGCAACGGACTATGTGACCTCGCCCATCACACCGGCGGGCAAGATCATCTACGCCGTATTCCTCGGCCTGATGACCTTTGTGCTCCGGATCTTCGGACCGGCAGCAGAGGGTGTGTCCTACTCGATCATAATCGCAAATCTTCTGGTGCCGCTGATCGAGCGCATCACCGAGCCAAAGCCCTTCGGCGCGGGCGCGGATGTGAAGAAGGAGGAGAAAAAGGCCGACGAAAAAGCGGAGGATGCTCCGGCTGCGGAGGAAAAAGCGCCGGAGGAAGTACAGGTGAAGTCGCGCATCGACGGCAAGGGCATTGTGGTCGCAATCTGTGCCATCTCTCTCATCACGCTGATCATGGGCGCCATCCTCGGCACCGTGTACGGGATCACGAAGGATCCCATCGCCAATGTGGAACAGCAGGCGAAAGCAGATGCCTACAAGGAGGTCTTCCCCGAGGCAAATACCGTGCTCACCATGGTGGACGGAGGACTTTCCGAGGCGGAGGCCGGCATTCAGATGAATGCGATCAATTCGAATCTGAAAAATACGGGCAAGTTTGACAATACAAGGATTGACGAGATCAATTTCGCGATCACCGGGACGGACAAGGATAACCCGGGGAATATGCTCGGCTTCGTGGTGCTCGTCACCAACGACAAGGGCTACGGCGGCGAGCTGCAGCTTGCCATCGGCATCAGTTCCACGGGGGAGATCACCGGTATATCCTTCTTAAAGATCAACGAGACGGCAGGTCTCGGTATGAAGGCAAACACGGACAAATTTAAACAGCAGTTTATCGGAAAGCAAGTGGGTCAGTTTACCTACACGAAGACGGGCAGCACCGCCGATTCCGAGATCGACGCCCTGTCGGGGGCCACGATCACAACCTCCGCAGTGACGGAGGCCGTGAATGCGGCACTTTACGCGTTGGGAGGTGGTTATTGATGGGCAAGTTAACGGAACGCCTGAAAAACGGCATTGTCACCGAAAACCCCACCTTTGTACAGATGCTCGGTATGTGTCCGACCTTAGCGGTCACCACATCCGCGATCAACGGTCTCGGGATGGGACTTACCACCATGGTCATCCTGACACTGAGCAACTTTATGATCTCGCTTTTACGGAAGCTGATCCCGGACAAGGTGCGGATCCCGGCCTACATCGTGATCATCGCCTCTTTTGTGACCGTGGTACAGTTTTTGCTGCAGGCTTATCTGCCGACGCTCAATGAGAGCCTCGGGCTGTACATCCCGCTCATCGTGGTAAACTGTATCATCCTCGGCCGCGCGGAGTCATATGCCTCCAAGAACAAGCCGCTTCCCTCGATCTTCGACGGTATCGGCATGGGACTGGGCTTTACCATCGGCCTCACCGTGATGGGTATCATCCGTGAGGTGATCGGCGCGGGCAGCATCTTCGGCTACGCGTTTATGGAAAAGGCAAATACGGCCATTGCGGAGGGCGGCAATGAAAAGCTTGCGGACTTCATGGCAAAGCAGGGGCTCTTTGAGCCCATCGGCATCTTTGTGTTTGCGCCGGGAGCCTTTCTGGTGCTTGCCTTTGTTGTCGCATTTATCAATCACAGGAATATCAAGAAGGCGGCGAAGCTCGGGGAGAAGGCGAAGCTCTGTGAGCTTGCGGACTGCGCGAGCTGCGACAAGGTTTGCGCATCAAACCCGAATACCGCTTCGGAAAGTGAGGTGCAGGCATGAACATCATTCTGATCGCCATTTCGGCTGCACTGATCAACAACGTGATCCTGAGTCAGTTCCTCGGGATCTGTCCCTTCCTCGGGGTATCGAAAAAGGTATCCACGGCGGCGGGCATGGGCGGTGCCGTGATCTTTGTCATGACCATCGCCTCCGCGGTGACAAGCGTGATCTACTACTTCGTGCTTGTTCCGCTCTCACTTGATTATTTAAGCACTATTGTGTTCATCCTCGTGATCGCTGCCTTAGTGCAGTTTGTGGAGATGTTCTTAAAGAAGGCTGTGCCGGGACTTTATAAGGCACTCGGCGTGTATCTGCCGCTTATCACCACGAACTGTGCGGTGCTCGGCATTGCGCTCAAGAATGTGCAGGATGACATGAATATCTTGGAGTCCGTTGTGAACGGGATGTTCTCGGCTGTCGGCTTTGCGATTGCCATCATCATCATGGCGGGCATCCGCGAGAAGATCGAAGACAACGATGTACCGGAGGCCTTCAAGGGAGCTCCCATCGTGCTGATCACGGCCGGGCTCATGTCGATCGCCTTTATGGGACTGCAGGGGCTGATCAAATAAGGAGGGACGTATGGATCTACAAGCAATACTCTTGGCGGCTGCCATAGTCGGCGCAGTCGGATTGTTTGCCGGCGTTCTCCTGTCGCTTGCAAGCGAAAAGTTCAAGGTAAAGGTAAATGAGAAGGAGATCGAGGTGCGTGCCGCGCTCCCCGGAAACAACTGCGGAGCCTGCGGGTATCCGGGCTGTGACGGACTTGCGGCTGCCATTGCAAAGGGCGAAGCACCGACGGGAGCCTGCCCGGTGGGCGGCGATCCCGTGGCGAAGAAGATCGGAGAGATCATGGGAAGCGGAGACGGCGAGAGTGCCGTCCGGCTTGTGGCCCATGTGATGTGCAAGGGCGATTGTGAGAAGGCAAAGGAAGCCTACGAATACGTGGGACCTCAGGACTGCCGGATCGCGACCAACACGCCCGGCAGCGGACCGAAGGGCTGCAGTAAAGGCTGCCTCGGGTTCGGCTCCTGCGTGAAGGCCTGCCAGTTCAGTGCCATCCGGATCGAAAACGGAATCGCGGTGATCGATCCGAAAAAATGTAAATCCTGCAAACAGTGTACGGCAGTCTGCCCGCGTCATCTGATCGAGATGATCCCGGAGAACGCCGGTGCGGTTGTAAACTGCAGCTCCAATGATTTCGGCAAGGATGTCAAGGCGGTTTGCGAGGCGGGATGTATCGGCTGTGGTCTGTGCGCAAAGAACTGTCCGCAGGAGGCGATCACCGTGGAGAATCATCTCGCGAAGGTCGATTACGAAAAATGTGTGGGGTGCGGTGCCTGCAAGGCAAAGTGCCCGGTAAAGATTATAGAATAATAACACGGAGACGATAAGGAGAAAAACATGGCCAAGGATTATATGATCATAACTGATTCCACCTGTGACCTGCCGGAGCGGTTTCGGGATTATCCCTTTGTGGATATCATCCCGTTTATCTACGAGCTTAACGGCGTGGTGTACGGAAAGGAAAAAAAGATCAGCGCAAAGGATTTCTATGACGGTATGAGAAACGGCGGGGAGACAAAGACCGCCGCAGCCAATACCTTCGAGATCTCCGAGCACATGGAGCGGGCGCTCTCGAACGGGAAGGACGTACTCTTTTTCTGCCTGTCAAAGGGCATCAGCAGTACGATCCAGAATGCGTACATTGCGCGGGATGAACTGAAGGAAAAGTATCCGGATGCGGAGATCTGCGTGCTTGAGTCGCTCTGCGCTTCGGGCGGTCACGGCCTTTTGCTGTGGCATGCCATCAACAACTACAAGGCGGGGCTGACCGTGCGCGAGAACATGGAGAAGCTTGATATGATCAAGCTCAACATCGTGCACAAGTTTACCGTGGATGACCTGAAATATCTGATGCGTGGCGGAAGAATCTCCAGGACCACGGCAGCGGTCGGCACCATGATCAATCTGAAGCCGCTCATGCACGTGGATGTGAACGGAAACCTCGTGGGAGAGTCCAAGGTCCGTGGCAGAAAACGCGCATTAAACGACATGGTAAAGAACATGGGCGATGCCATGGGTAAATATAAGGATAATCAGGAGTTCATCCTCATCAATCAGAGCGATTGTCAGGAGGATTCCGACTATGTGGCGAACATGATCATTGAGACATATCACCCGAAGGAGCTTGCTATCGGGGATATGACGCCGACCATCGGAGCTCATACGGGCCCGGGCACCATCGCGATTTTCTTTATGGGAGAGACAAGGTAACTGAAAGAGAGGAAACAACATGAAATGTCCATTTTGCGGAGATGATAATACACGCGTGATCGACTCACGTCCGGCAGACGACAACGAGGCCATCCGCCGCCGTCGTCAGTGCGACGAGTGCGGAAAGCGCTTTACGACCTACGAGAAGGTGGAGACGATCCCCCTCATTGTGATCAAGAAGGATAAGAACCGTGAGACCTACGACCGTTCCAAGATCGAGTCCGGTGTGGTTCGGTCCTGTCATAAGCGCCCCGTGTCCGCCGAGGCACTGGAGTCCTGTATCGACGAGGTGGAGAACAAGATCTTTAACATGGAGGTCAAGGAGATCGAGTCCAAGGTGATCGGCGAGATCGTGATGGACGAACTCTCGCGCTTAGACCAGGTGGCCTATGTCCGCTTTGCCTCCGTGTACCGCGAGTTTAAGGACGTGAACACCTTTATGGAAGAGCTGAAAAAGCTGTTGGATAAATAGATTTATGCTGGAAAGTTATCTGATCCTGACGGCGCCGGCCGAGGGGGAGATCGTGGAGAAGAAATCCAGGTTCATCGCCCAGGCAGCTCCGGTGCAAAGTGAGGAGGAGGCCTACGCCTTCATAGAAAAGATCAAAAAGAAACACTATGACGCAAGGCATAACTGCTTTGCGTTTTCCGTGGGCGGCGAGAACCCGCTGCTTCGGTTTTCGGACGACGGGGAACCCCAGGGCACGGCCGGGAAGCCGATCCTCGCCGAGATCACCGGCGCGGATATCCACAATATCTGCATTGTGGTGACCCGGTATTTCGGCGGTACGCTGCTCGGCACGGGCGGTCTGGTGCGCGCCTATTCAGAAGCGTGCAAGGAGGCTTTGAAGAACGCAGAGACGCATCTGATGCAGCGCGTGTTTCCCTGCAGGCTGACCATGGAGTACACCGATATGGGAAAGGTGCAGTACATTTTGGCGGAGGCGGAGATCCCGGCGGAGACGGAATACGCGGAACAGGTCCTGATCACCGTGAAGCTTCCGGTCGCAAAAAAGGATGAGATCATAAAAAAGATCACCGAGGCCACCGCGGCGCGCGCCGTGATCGACATCGGTGATGAGGAATTCTGTTGATCAGATCTGCAGTGAAAAGATGAATAAGACTACCAGTGTGAGCAGTACGATAAAGGGGAGCATCTTCAGATAGGAGATGCTCTTTTTTGTGACGCACGAGAGCAAAATGGATACCGGGCAGGCGATCAGCCAAAAGGCGAGAAAGGCCGGGATGCTTGCTGCGGCGTCGGTGAGAAGCAATGACAGCGTACTGAAAAACGCAAGCGGGATCAGGCCGGCCAGGGCCAGCATGAACCGCAGGGACATTTTCTCTGCTCTGCTCAGGGTGATGTAACGGCCCTCCTCCGCATCCGTGATGAAGATCAGCTGCGATAAAAGCGCGGAGAGCAGGGTGAGGAGAATGAGAAGCTCAAACACGGGAAGGTTCAGCTTCTTTTCCTCGGACAGCGGCTTGTAATCGCCGTTTACCACGGAGCTTACCGTGATGAAGTCCTTGCTCGTAAAGTTGGCTGACGCGATCTCGTGCACGAGGGTGGAGATCGACGGGTCGTTGATGAAGAAGGTCAGCACATCCGCTGCGGTCAGCTGCAGCAGGTGGGAAAACAGTGTCTCGCTCACTGCGGGTGACAGGGTGGAGGACTTCAGATTGTACTGTACTACGGGCTTTGTGGTATCGCCCGCGATGTAGGCGTCAAAGAAGTCTGCCGGGAAATAGTAGCCGCACTCGGCATACCCACTCTTTACCTGGCGTATCAGTTCTTCCTCCGTATCCACAGTGTGAAAACGGTAGAGCGGAGAGTCGGTTAAGAGTGCCTCGGTGAGCTGCCCGGAGAGGGGAGTATCCTCCTCATAGCAGATGCCGACACGGATCAAAGCCTCCTTGTTCTGCGCCGGTAACAGGTGGTAGGTCAGGGTGACGCAAAGAAGCAAAAGCAGCATGAAGATGTACAGCTTTTGCGTCAGGATTCGTTTTGTACATACATAAAAACGGTTTTTCAGCATCACATACCTCCGAACACGGCCTTACAGAAGAACTTGATCATATACTGTCCCGGAAAAAACGGTGCGATGGTCCGTACCGCGGACGGGAGCAGTGCCTGGGGCAGCACGCCGCCGCCGATATAGGTGATCGTCATCACGATGGCAAAATATGCAAGGCCGCCGGAAAAGGCACCCGAGGAAAAGGCCACCACGATGGCGGTGATGAGCGAGAAGCAAAGGAGCGGCGGAAGCATCCACAAAAGCCCCATGGGATTGATATGGTGGTTGTAGAAGGCAATCCCGATCAGACAGGGAAGACTGCCTACATAAAATGCGATCAGACACGTAAGCGTATCGGATAAGATCAGATGCCCGCGCTTGATGCCGACTAAGGAGAGTTTGTTTTTCATGCCGGCGTTCATGCCGTGGAGCATGGCGATCAAAAAGAAACCGATGAAGGAGGCGGTGAGCAGGAGCGCAACACCTGTGTAGTGCTCGAGCAGTGTGTACACACCCTCATTGGTGGGATTTTTAGTCTTGATGTAAGCATCCTTGTTTAAGGCGCGGTCCAAGTAGGTCAGGTCCAGCTTTTCCAAGTAGCTTCTTCTTGCGTCGTCCTCCATGCCGAGCTGTTTCGCAGCCTCGTTTACGCTGTAGGTGGCTGTCACATCTACGCTTAAATACTTGGAATAGGCTGTAAAGAGCTCGTTTGCGATATAGGAGATGATGGAGCTTTTGTCGTTGACCAGAATGTCGATGGGCGGAACCTCGCCGGTCAAAAGCCCGAGGAAGAAGCCGTCCGGTATCAGCACGAAGAACTGCGCGCGCTTGTCGGCGAGCATGGCCTCGCCCTCCTCACGGGTATCCACCCGTACCAGAGTGATGGTCTGCTTGACGCTGTCCACATTTTGCAGCATGTTGATCACGAGTCCGTTGTAGCCGTAGTCCTCGCTTTCGGGAATGTAGAAAGCGACACCGAAGGGATCGCGGGATTCCGAGCTATACATGCGCTCGGAGATCAGCTTGCCGGCAAAGGCCAGACAGGCAAATAAAACCAGACTTACCGCCAGGATGGCAGGAAGCTGTTTTCTAAGTCGTTTCAGGTTGGCGCCGGTCAGCTTGAAAAACTGTGTGCTCGTTTTCATAGGCTGTCCCTCAGAAGTGAAAGATAGCTGATACCCTGCTTGGATAGCTCGGCCGTATCGATCAGCTTGCCGTGCTTTAAGAGATAGACGCGATTACAAAAATGAAAGATCTCCTCCTCGTGGGATGCGATGATCACAATGTTCCCGCGGGAGAGATAGCTTCTCATGTAAGATACGATGTCCTGCTTGGCCGGAAGGTCCAGTGCGGCAAGCGGTTCATCCATCAGCAGCAGTCCGGGATCGTTGATCAAAACGGACGCGATGGAGAGACGTTTCTTCATACCGCCGGACAGTTTTTTTACCGGCCGGTCCATAAACTCCGTGATGCCCAAAGGAAGCAGGGCCTCACTGTGGAGTGCTTCAATGATCTGCTTTTTGTTTAAGGAGGTCCACATACGGATGTTGTCCACTGCGGCAAGCTCCGGAAACAGAGGATTTTCCTGGGGCACGTAGCCGCAGCGAACCTCCTCGCTTTTGATGTAGTGTTCTGCGATGTAATTTAAGAGTGTGGATTTTCCCGATCCGTTGACGCCGAGAATGCCCACGGCCTCGCCTGGAGAAAAGGTGATGGAGGTGTCATCTAAGATCGTGATGTCACCGTATGTTTTTTTGATATGTTCAAGATTCATCGGTTTGTTTCCTTTGTTCAAATACCTAAACTACGCAGTAATGTACCATTTTTAGGCAAAAAAAACAAGATAGAAGTGGACTTTTTTGCGGTGGTTTGTTAAACTGTCGATATGTTTGAAATTCGGAGGAAATGCCTTGTTCAGGATCTACGGAAAACTGGTAAAAAAAGGAAGGACGCTGTGGGACCACACGGTGGAGATCGATGATCTTTCACTGACGCGAACCAAAAAGGTGTTTCTCGCATTAGACGAGATCTGTCATGAGGCGGATCTTGCGGCACCGGTTTGGCTTGATTCTAACAAGCAGGACTTTATCCGGCGGGCCCGCACGCGGTTTTCGCAGGACAATTTTGTGGAGGAGATCGACTTCGATTATCTGGATTTTCAGGTTATCGAGGAAGAATTTTATTGATATGCAGTATGAATTGATCACAACAGACGGAAGAGCAAAACGCGGACGCTTTCACACGGTGCACGGCACGGTGGAGACGCCGGTCTTTATGAATGTGGGAACGGTGGCAGCCATCAAGGGCGCCGTGTCCACCGAGGACTTAAAGGAAATCGGCTGTCAGGTGCAGCTTTCCAATACCTACCATCTGCACGTGAGGCCGGGCGACACATTGATCAAACAGCTCGGCGGCCTGCACCGTTTTATGGTTTGGGATCGGCCGATCCTGACGGATTCCGGCGGATTTCAGGTGTTTTCGCTGGCGGGCCTGCGGAAGATCAAGGAGGAGGGTGTCACCTTCCATTCCCACATCGACGGGAAAAAGATCTTCATGGGTCCCGAGGAGAGTATGCAGATCCAGTCAAACTTAGGCTCCACCATCGCCATGGCCTTTGATGAGTGCCCGCCCGCAAAGGCGGACGAGAAGTACATCCGCCCCTCGGTGGAACGCACCTACCGATGGCTGGTGCGCTGCAAGGCGGAGATGGAACGTTTGAACAGCCTGCCGGATACCATCAATAGGGAGCAGCTGTTGTTCGGCATCAACCAGGGCGGCGTGATCGACGAGATCCGCATCGAACACGCACAGCAGATCTCGGAGCTTGACCTTCCGGGCTACGCCATCGGCGGACTCGCCGTGGGTGAGAGCCATGAGGAGATGTACCACATCCTCGATGTGACGGTGCCGCATCTGCCCCAGGCAAAGCCCACTTATCTGATGGGGGTCGGCACACCGGCCAATATCCTTGAGGCGGTGGACCGCGGCGTGGATTTCTTTGACTGTGTGTACCCTTCAAGAAACGGCAGACACGGCCATGTATACACGAAGCACGGCAAGCTGAATCTCTTCAACGCAAAGTATGAGGCGGACACGCGTCCGCTTGAGGAGGGCTGCGGCTGCCCGGTCTGCAGGACCTATTCCCGCGCCTATGTGCGCCATCTCTTAAAGGCAAAGGAAATGCTGGGAATGAGATTTTGTGTCTTGCATAATCTGTATTTTTATAACAATCTGATGGAGCAGATCCGAAATGCTATCGAGGAGCATCGTTTTCAGTCGTTTAAGATGCAGATGCTTGCCGGGCTTTCGGGAGAAAGCGAAGATTATATTTAACTTGCATTATTTCTTAAGATAATATAATATGTTACAGGAAATTCGGTAAAAACGGAAAACAAATTCCAGGAGGAAAACAAATGTTATCAGCAATACTTACAACCGCCCAGGATGTTCAGCAGCAGGCAAAGGGAACCAGCCCCTGGTTCTGGGTTATCTACATCGGATTGATGCTCGGTCTTGTTTATCTCATGATCATCAAGCCGCAGAAGAAGGCAAGAAAGCAGCAGGAGGATCTGCACAAGTCCATGGAGCCGGGCGATACGGTCATGACCACCGGCGGTTTCTACGGCACACTGCTTGACATTGTGGATGATCAGACAGTCATCGTGGAGTTCGGAAACGACAGACATTGCCGTATCCCCATGCATCCCAATGCGATCGCCGAGGTTGAGAAGGCAGGCTCCGCAGTCGTGAAGGCTGACGAACCGGAGGAGGAGCCGGAGAAGGATGACGCAGCTGAAGATAAGAAGCTGGGTAAGTCGAAGATGTAATTTTCGGCGGTTGAAAAATGAGTAATCAGTCAAATGATAAAATGAGAATACTGAAACAGTGCGTGATCTGGGGTATCGGTGCCACGGTTCTGTGCATCTTCGCAGTCGTTTATTTCGGTATGAAGTATAACGCTGCAAAGCGCAGTGATGCGGCGGCCTCTGAGGAGGCAAAAACGACCACGGCCGTGACGACGACCACAGAGGCCACCACTACCGAGGCTACCACGCAGACCACCACGGAGGAGACCACAGAGGCCACCACCGAAGAGCTCAAGTACGAGGTGGAGGGCTGGGATACCATGCCCGGTGAGGTGAAGATCGTTGTCAATTCCTGCACGAACACCGTGACGGTCTACAAGGATGAGAAACCGGTCAAGTCCATGATCTGCTCCACCGGTCCGGATACCCCGGACGGTACCTTCTATACGAGTGACCGTTACCGTTGGCTCTATCTGATGGGAGATGTGTACGGGCAGTATTGCACGACCATCACCGGAAACATCCTGTTCCATTCCGTGCCCTACTACTATGAGGATATCCACTCCCTCTGCACGGAGGAGTATAACAAGCTCGGCACGGGCTGCTCTCACGGCTGTATCCGCCTGCACGCGGCCGACGCCAAGTGGATCTACGACCAGGCGGAAAAAGGAAGCATTGAGGTGACGGTGATCGAGGTGCCGGACGATTACGGCCCGCTCGGATGTCCGCCCTTAGACGAGCTTCCCCTTGATCAGGATTACGATCCCACGGATCCGGAGATTCCGGCGTCCGAGAAAAACGCAACCAATACAGATGCGGGAGCCGTATAGGCATGCAGTTTTATTCACTTGAATTCATTTTATTTCTTATCATATTGCTTCTTGCGTACTATTTGTTCGCGGGAAAAAAAGGATGGCTTTGCCTGCTTGCGGGAAGCCTCCTTTTTTATGCGTCTTTTCATGTGTATTATCTGTTTTATGTTTTGGGCGTGGCCTTCTCCGTCTGGGGCGGGGCATGGCTTCTCTCAAAGACCGAAAAAAAGCGGAAGGGAAGGAGAAGGCTCATTCTCTTTTCTGTCCTGACCTTAAACTTCGGCGTGCTCTGTCTGTTTAAATACGGAGGGAATCTCCCGGGGATGTCGGGGCTTCTCATGCCGCTCGGTCTTTCCTTCTATATGTTCCAGGCCGCGGGCTATCTGGTCGATATCTATTACCGAAAATATGAGGCGGAAAAAAATCCCGTCCGGTTCCTGCTCTTTGTCTCGTGGTTCCCGCAGCTTGTGCAGGGCCCCATCGGCCGCTATGACAGGCTGGCACCGCAGTTTGACAAGACGCCTGCCTGGGATGCGGAGCGGGCGAAGCATGCCATGGTCCGGGTCTTATACGGCGCGATGAAAAAGTATGCTCTTGCCAATCTGCTTGCGGGGACGGTGTCCCATATCCTCGACGGGGATGTGCGGGGGCTTTCTTCCCAGGTTACGGTGATCGGGATCCTCTTTTATGCGGTGCAGCAATATGCGGATTTTTCAGGCGGGATCGACATGGTGATCGGGATCGCGGAGCTGTTTGGGATCACCATGGATGAAAACTTCAGAAGGCCGTATTTTTCCGTTTCGGTTGCGGATTTCTGGCGCAGATGGCATATCACTTTAGGCGCGTGGATGCGGGATTACGTGTTTTACCCCTTTGCGCTCTTAAAGCCCATGCAGAGGCTCGGAAAGACCTGTAAGAAAAAGCTCGGCAAGCACATGGGTCAGGCGATCCCGGCATCGATCGCGAACCTGCTCGTGTTCTTTTTGGTGGGTATCTGGCACGGGAGCGAGCTGCACTTTGTGGTGTGGGGACTTTATAACGGTGTGCTGATTGCCTTGAGCGACCTGATGCGTCCACTGTTTGACAAGCTTTCCGCCGCGCTTCACATCCGCACGGAGTCGGGCGGCTTTCATGTGTTCCGCGTGGTGCGGACCTTTCTCCTGGTCAGTGTCGGCTGGTATTTTGACAGGATCGAGCGTGTGTCGGATGCGCTTGTCTGTCTGAAAAACACCTTTTTGCATTTTGACCGCGATTTTTCCACAGTCGCGACGCTGTTTGCGGAGCGGTTTTCGGATTCACAGATTGTGCTTCCTTTTGTAGCGCTGTTTTCCCTGATCATCCTGATCGTATGCAGCGTGCTGCAGGAAAAAGGAAGGGATGTCTATGCCGGGTTGCAAAAGGTAAAATGCGGCTACAGATGGCTGCTCTATATCTTCATGATGGTATTGATCATGACGGGCTTTGCCTACACCAACAGCGGAGGAGGGTTTATGTATGCGGCTTTTTAAACGACTGAAAAAACCGGTACTCTTCCTGCTCGCATTTGTGCTGGTCAATGCCCTGCTCACCTTTTTCCTGACACCCTACGCGAGTCCGAGCTCGGAGATGTGGGACGGTTATTTCAGGCAGCAGGAGATCGATGCGATCTACATCGGCACTTCCCAGTGCTATGAGTCGGTCAATCCGGAGGTGACAAACCCCATCACGGGAGATCACGCCTATAACATGGGAACCAATGCCCAGTCGATTTCGGACACGAAGCTCGCCTTGGAGACGGCCTTTGCGGATCATGAGATCAAAGAGGTCGTGTTCATCCTGGACTATGACAGCATCATGAAAAAAACGGAGCGAAGACCGAAGGCGGAGGCCTGCTTTTGCTATGCGATGAACAGGCATCTCTCCCTCCCGGCGCGATTTAAAAATGCCATCTCCTTCATGTTCCGTCCGGACTATTTCTGCGAGGCGGAATCCGTCAATTACCTGATCCCCTGGATCAACAACCGGTCGAATTTCAGGCCGGAGTATATGCTGGAGAACGCAAAGGCAAAGCTTACCGGGAAGGCACCGGAGGCGGGAGATCTGAACAATATCAGAAATGAATACGGATACAAGGGCTTTTACGGTATCCTTGATTATGACGAGGACAAGGATCTGCCGAAGGAAAAAGAATGGAGCGAAGAAGAGGTTTCGGACAGAGCCTTCACGAAACTGGATGACATCATTTCGCTCTGCGAAAAGGAGCAAGCGAAGCTGCTTGTCGTCGTTGCGCCGGAAACCGTGAGTGAGGTTTTAAGCTACGGAGATTCCTACTTTGAACGTCATGCGTTCCTGCGGGAGTACCTGAATGCCCGGGGCGTTTCCCTATATGATTTTAACCTGGCGAATCCTTCCTTCTACAGTTCGCTTCCGGAGGACTTTAAGGATTGGGTCCACTTAAACGACGCGGGTGCTGCCTCGTTTTCGACGGCGCTTGCAACGCTGCAAAATAAGCTGCGGGCGGGAGAAGATTGTGAGGGACTCTTTTTCGAAGGAAAGGAAGCCTACCTTTCCGCGGCAGACAGGATTGACAGTGTGCGCTTAAAGCTGTACAGTAACGGAAAGGAAGGGCTTACGGCGGAGGCGTTTGCCATGACCGGGATACCCGACCGGGCGGAATATGAGTTCTACGTGCGCGAGGCCGGGATGACGGAGGAGATCCTTGTGCAGGGCTACAGCGAAAAAAACAGCCTCATCTATCAACCGAAAAAAAGCGGCACGGTCACGGTCCGTGTGAACGTGCGCCGCGCGGGAAGTACTTGTGCCTTTGAGCATTATCGCACCGAGAAAACGGACTATTGGAAAAACTGAGGAGATCAATATGAGATACCCGAAACCATTACCGAAAAACGGAACCATCGGCTTTATCGCACCGTCGTTCGGCTGTGCCATCGAGCCGTACAAAAGCAGATTCGAAAGCGCAAAGCGCATTCTTTCGGAGCGCGGCTTTTCCCTTAAGCTCGGAAAAAACTGCTACGAGGGAAGCGGCATCGGCATCAGCAACACGCCGGAGAAATGCGCTGCGGAATTAAACGAGGCCATGACGGATGACAGTATCGATGCCATCATCACCTGCGGCGGCGGTGAGCTGATGTGCGAGGTGGTGCCGCGTATCGATTTTAAAAGGATCGCGGAAAGCGAGCCGAAGTGGTACATGGGATACTCGGACAATACGAACTATACCTTTCTCTCCGCGACGCTGGCGGATACGGCGGCAATCTACGGGCCCTGTGCGCCGGCCTTCGGAAGAACCCCCTGGCATGCATCCGTGGAGGACGCGTTAAAGCTGCTTACCGGAGAGATTGCCGGTGTAGAAAGCTATGAGCTTTGGGAGCTGTACGATCCGGAAACTCCGGAGGGAGAGGAGCCGGATCCGCTTCTTCCCTACAATGTGACTGAACCTGTTTGTTTCACCTATCATCTGCCGGGCGGAAGCAAGGAACGTGCCTGCCGGATGCACGGGCGTCTGATCGGCGGCTGTATGGATATCCTGCAGCTTCTCTGCGGAACGAAGTATGACAGGGTTTCCGCCTTCACGGAAAAATACCGGGAGGACGGTCTGCTCTGGTTCCTGGAGTGCTGCGACCTGGACCCCCTGTCCATACGACGTGCTTTCTGGGCCCTTCGGGAGGCGGGCTGGTTTAATCATGCGAGCGGATTTTTGATCGGAAGACCGCTCCACTACGGGGAAGAAGCTCTGGGCGTGGATCAGTACAACGCCGTGACAGACATCTTAGGAGATTTGAACGTGCCGATCATCATGGATGTCGATATCGGTCACCGGCCGCCCATGATGCCCATCGTGACAGGCGCGGTGGCGGATGTAAACGCAGAAGGAAATAAACTGAAGCTT
>CACZPL010000248.1 GCA_902783015.1 uncultured Lachnospiraceae bacterium | reverse complement strand
ATCGAGAAGGCGCAGATGGCCATCGACGACGAGAAAGCCCGCGAGATGGAGGAAAAGCTCAAGAAAGCATCCTTTGATTTCAACGACTTTTTGGAGCAGATGGAGCAGATGGAAAAGATGGGAGGCATCTCCGATATCCTTTCCATGATGCCGGGCTTTTCATCCAACAAGCATTTGAAAAATGTGGAGATCGATGAGAACGCCATGAACATGCCGCGGGCCATCATTCTCTCCATGACACCGAAGGAGAGGAGTAACCCCGACATCATCAACCCGAGCCGCAAGAAGCGCATCGCGGACGGTGCGGGTGTGGATATTTCCGAGGTCAACAAGCTGTTAAAGCAGTTTGAACAGTCCAAGAAGATGATGAAGCAGATGTCCGGCCTGATGGGCGGTGGAAAGAAGAAGGGCTTCAAGCTGCCCTTCGGATTATAGTGAATGTATAGCCAATACCGGTTATTACATATATTAGAATTTAAATGAGGGAGGTGAAAATAAAATGGCAGTTAAAATTCGTCTTAGAAGAATGGGCTATAAGAAGCACCCTTTTTATAGAGTGATCGTTGCTGATTCAAGATCCCCGAGAGACGGTCGTTTCATCGAGGAGATCGGCACCTATGACCCGAACAAAGAGCCGGCGGATATCAAGATCGATGCTGATGCAGCAAAGAAGTGGCTGACCAGCGGCGCACAGCCGACCGAGACAGTTGCAAAGCTTTTGAAGCAGGCAGGAATTGAAAAGTAATCGAAGGGGAGGTGTCGGTAATGAAGGAATTGGTTGAAATTATTGCAAAATCCCTGGTTGATTACCCGGATCAGGTCGTGGTCACGGAGACAGAAGATGCTGATACGATCACACTCCTTCTGACCGTAGCACCGGACGATATGGGGAAGGTGATCGGCAAAAAAGGCCGTATTGCAAAGTCCATTCGTACCGTGGTCCGCGCGGCCGCGTTAAAGGGTGACAAAAAGGTAGTTGTTGACATCCAATGATCGAACGTTTATCCCCGGGAGCTTCCCGGGGATATTTCATATTATACGATGGAGGTGCGATTATGGAAGATGAATTCAAGATCGGTGTGATCACCAGCACCCACGGCTTAAAGGGCGAGGTGAAGGTCTTTCCGACCACCAGTGACCCGGAGCGGTTCAAGACGCTGAAGGAATGCTATGCCCGCGGAAAAAACGGTGACATCCCGCTGACCAAAAAGACCTGTAAATATTTTAAGAATATGGTGATCCTCGGCTTTGAGGAGATCCCGCGGATCGAGGAGGCGGAGCCGTTGAAGGGTCTGGAGCTCTACGTGTCGAGGGAGAATGCCATCCCGCTTGAGGATGGAGAGTTTTACTTCGCGGACGTCATGGACAGCGAGGTATATGATGAGGAAGATAAACGGTTGGGAACTTTGACCGATGTGATAGAGACAGGTGCAAACCTGGTGTTTGAGGTCACGATGACCGGCGGGAAGAAGGTGCTTGTCCCCGTGATTGATGAGGCTGTAAAAGAGATCGACACGGAGAACAAGAGAGTCGTGATCAAGCTGATGAAAGGCCTGATGGATTAGAGATGGAATTTCATATTATGACGTTGTTCCCGGACATGGTGATGGGAGGGCTTTCCGCAAGCATCACCGGCCGCGCCATGGATAAGGGCTTGCTCTCCGTGGAGGCCGTGGATATCCGGGATTATGCGGACAATAAAAACAGACATGTGGATGATTATACCTACGGCGGCGGCGCGGGCATGCTGATGCAGGCACAGCCCGTGGTGGACTGCTACGAGAGCATTGAAGCCGCGATCAGGGAGAGGCGACCGGAGGTCAAGCCTCATGTGATCTATATGACCCCCACGGGGAAACCCTTTACGCAGGCGGACGCGGAGCGCTTGTCCAAGATGGACTGTCTGGTGCTTCTCTGCGGTCATTACGAGGGCATCGACGCCCGTGCTACGGAGCTGATCGTGGATGAGGAGATCAGTCTGGGGGATTTTGTGCTGACCGGCGGTGAGCTTCCGGCCATGGTTGTCGTGGACGCGGTTTCAAGGCTGATCCCCGGCGTGCTCGGCTCGGATGAGAGTGCCGTGTACGAATCCTTCTATAACGGGCTTTTGGAGTACCCGCAGTACACGAGACCTCCCGTCTACAGAGGCATGGAGGTGCCGGAGGTGCTCCTTTCGGGAAATCATAAGCTGATCGAGGATTGGCGCTTTGATCAGTCCCTTGCCATCACGAAGGAAAAGCGCCCGGATCTCTATGAAGCCTATGTGGAGGAACACAAAGAGGAGCTTGCGGCAAGAGCGCGCAAGAAGAAATAAACCGTTGCCTGACCCCCGTAAATGAGGTATAATAACACCATATATATTATACTATATGGGGGCAGGTACAAAATGAAAAAGAGAAGGTTTTTATTGTTACTCATGGTGCTTACCGCACTGCTTGCTTGCAGTTGCGGGAAGAAGAAGGATGATGCGACCGAGGCGGCGGAGGAAAAGAACTCAGCCGTAAAGGAGGAGTGCATCGACTTTGTGGGAACCAAGCTTCCTGCCATCGCGCAGGAGAGGAACGAAGCCATTGCGCTTTACAACAAGGACTTTGCCGGCGGTTCGGTGGATACGGATCAGCTGCTCACGGATCTGAAGAACACCGCGATCCCGAAGATGGAGTCCTACATCAACAAGCTCTCCGCCATCGAGACAACTTCGAAAGAGGTGACGGACTTAAAGGTCTGCTACATGCAGAGCGCACAGAAGCAGTATGATGCCATGAAGATGGTGGTCTCTGCGGTAGAGGGTGAGAACCCTGATTATCTGATGCAGGCCGACAACCTGATCAATGAGGCGGACACGCTGCTTGCACAGTTTGATCAGATGCTTTCCGAGACAGCATCGGCAAACGGATTTACGGTGAAAAAGGCGAGCGCAACGGACGCAAACTGAGAAAACGAAGCAAAGCGAGAGGGGATTGCCCTCTCGCTTCTTTAGAGGGTGTCCTATGGACGATATAAAAAAAGCAAACCCAACTGAAGAGGAAGAGGAGATCCGCATTGTGGCGGGCTATCGGTTCTCGCGCAGATCCGACGCCACGAAGGCGCGTAAGGAGATCGAAAACATCGCCAAGATCAAGGACAGGATCGATGACGGCAATATCTCCGATATGACAAAGCTCTACAACGGTCTGATCAAGAAGCGTTATTTTACAACGCCGGTAGGACTTTCCTTTTTGCACGAGATGCGCGCCTATATTATGGAAAAAAATCCGGGCGTTGAGCTTGACTATGTCCCGGTACCGAAGCTCTCAGAGAAGAAGGTGCGACCGGAGGAGACTACTCAGTACGTATTTCTAAAGGAGGAGCGGGATCGGCTTTCCGAAGAATGCGAGGCCATGAAGAAAAAACGGCCGAAGATGATCATTGCGATCGTGGCACTGATCGTGCTTGTGATCGGCATGTTCTTTATCGTGATAACAAATGACAACCTGGGATATGTCAATGCGGAGAACAAGGTATTAAACAAGTACTCGGCATGGGAGGAAGAATTAAAGGCGCGGGAGCGCGAGCTGGCGGACTGGGAAGCACAGCTTGTTGAGAAGGAGGAGAAAGATGGAACCCCTGAAAATTCTGGTGGTAGATGATGAGAGCCGTATGCGCAAGCTGCTGAAGGATTATCTGACCCGGGGCGGCTACCGTGTGCTTGAGGCGGCGGACGGCGAAGAGGCGATCAATATCTTTATGGGTACAAGAGATATCGCGCTGATCATTCTGGATGTGATGATGCCGAAGCTTGACGGCTACGGTGTGGCGGAGGAGATCCGAAAGCTCTCGAACGTGCCCATCATCATGTTGACGGCAAAATCGGATGAGCGGGATGAATTAAAGGGCTTTTCCCTCGGGGTGGATGAGTATATCACAAAGCCCTTCTCGCCGAAGATCCTCGTGGCAAGGGTTGAGGCTGTGCTTCGAAGGACCGTGAGCACCGAGGAGGAGAATATCATCTCGGCACACGGGATCGAGATGAACATCTCGGCACACCGTGTCCTGGTGGACGGAAAAGAAGTGGAGCTTTCCTACAAGGAATTTGAGCTCTTAAACTATTTTCTTCTGAATCAGGGGGTGGCCCTCTCGCGGGAGACCATCCTGAACAATGTGTGGAACTATGATTATTTCGGTGATGCCAGAACCATCGATACCCATGTGAAAAAGCTTCGCTCCAAGCTGGGCAATAGCGGGAAGGCCATCAAGACGATCTGGGGTATGGGTTACAAGTTTGAGGTGTAAATGAAAAGTTCGATTCGCGCAAAAATCACACTGATGGTTGTCTTCTTTTCTGTGTTCATTCTGATCGGGACGTGGATCATCTGTAACTATGTCATTGCCGGTGTGTTTATCTGGAATGTGAAAACTAACCTGAAGTCTACCTACGACTCCTGTAACGAGCTCTTTTCGGAGGCGAGTGACAGTGATTTGAGAAACGGTACGCTGGTCGGACAGGTGGATAATCCGCTTGAATGTGTGATCCTGATCCTGGATGACAAGAGCGGCATGATCTATACCACGATCAGCGACAAGGGTCGCATGATGGACAGTCTGACGACCATGATCAAAAGCCTGCAGAGCCCGGACAGCAAGGTCGTTTTTGAGTCGGGGAAATATATGATCAACCGGAATCATGATGAGGTCGTGGGCGCCGATTTTTATGACCTGGTCGGCATGCTCGACAACGGGTTTATCGTGATCCTGAGAAGCCCCGTGACACGGATCGAGCTTACCATGCACGTCGTGACCAAGGTGTTTATCTATGTCGGGCTTGCCATGGTTGTGATCGGGTCGGGTTTCATGCTGTTACTCAGCAACATGATCGCGGCACCCATCAAGAGGTTGTCCTATTTTGCAAAGCGTATGACCAAGCTGGATTTCGAGGTGAAGGTACCGGTGAAGTCCAAGGACGAGATCGGAGAGCTCGGCGAGAGCATGAACGAGATGTCCGCGCAACTGGAGACTACCATCTCGGAGCTGAAGGCGGCAAACGCCAAGCTGCAGAAGGATATCGACAAAAAGCAGGAGGTCGACGACATGCGAAAGGATTTCCTGTCCCATGTGTCCCATGAGTTAAAAACGCCCATCGCTCTCATCCAGGGCTATGCGGAGGGATTGAAGGATACACCGGACCAGACGCCGGAGGACAGAGAATTCTACACGGATGTGATCATAGACGAGGCCGGCAAGATGAACAGCCTCGTGCAAAAGCTGCTCACTTTAAACGAGATCGAGTTCGGCGAGAATCCCTTAAAGATCGAGCGTTTCGAGCTGGTGGAGTTTGTGACGGATATTTTGAATTCCTCCAAGATCCTGATCGAGGATGCGCAGGCGGAGCTTGTGTTTACTGAGAAGCAGCCGGCCTATGTGTGGGCGGATGAGTATATGATCGAAGAGGTGTTTACCAATTATTTGACCAATGCCACCCACTATGTAAAGCCCGGCGGTGTGATCAAGATCTGGTTTGAGCGCTATGAGGAGTGCGTGCGCGTGCTGGTGTATGATGAGGGACCGCAGATTGCCGAGGAGGATATCGACAAGCTCTTTATCAAGTTCTACAAGGCGGATAAGGCGAGAACCAGAGAGTATGGCGGCAGTGGCGTGGGACTGTCCATCGTGGCCGCAACCATGGATGCGCACGGAAAAGCCTATGGTTGTTACAATGTGGAGAGCGGCTGTGTGTTCTACTTTGACTTGGATTCACGCCCCATGTAGTGAAGAATGATCCCGATGATGTGTATTTTTGAAAAAAGATGTTGACAAGTGCATCACCGGATGGTATTATACTATTTGCGTTGTGAAAACGCAGCAATAATTGCAGATGCGGGAGTGCTGGAATTGGCAGACAGGCTAGACTAAGGATCTAGT
>CACZPL010000247.1 GCA_902783015.1 uncultured Lachnospiraceae bacterium | reverse complement strand
GATCGCTTCGATCTCCGTGGTCTCGTCATTTTGCAGCTCCTTGATCTCGTTGTTTAAGTTTACCACGGCCATGGGCTCGATAAACAGTGTGGAGCCCGACTGCGACTGGTCGTGCAGCATGCCGGGAAACTTGGAACGGTATGCCTGCTTTACGGGCACGCAGTAGCGCCCGCCACGCTGCGTGATCAGACTGTCCTGCAGCATGTCGCGGTAGGTATCGCTCTTTATGATCTTGTCAAGCTCGCGGTGCAGTCGTTCCCCTGCCTGCGCGATCTTCTTCCTGATATTCTTTAACGTGGAGCTCGCGTCGTCCGCAATCTCGTCCGCCGCGATGATGCATCGCCGGATCTCGCTCGACACATCCTCAAGCGGCACCAGCATGGAAAACCGCTCGGTAAGGGAATCCGCTCCCGGGTGACTGTCGGAACCTTCCCCGCCGTCACCGTCGCCTTCTCCGTACTTTTTCACCGCCCGCGCTGTCTCCAAAAGCGCCGCGATATCCAGCAGCTCCTTGGCGGAAAGCGCACTCTCCACCTCCAGTCGCTTGATCTCGGCGCGCACATCGCGCAGGCCGGAGAAATTCAGATTTCCCTGCCGTTCCAAGCGCAAAAAAGCATCCCGTGTCTCCTCCTGCAGTCGCTCGATGAGGCTAAGCTCCTTTTGCGGCTGGATCCGCAGACACCGCTTCTTTGCCATCTCCGAATTGGCATATTCCGAGAGGATGGCAAGGATCTTATTATATTCAAGAATGTTTAAGCTTCGCTTGTTCATAACACTTCAAGTATAGTATATTTCGGTACCGTCCCCGACTGTTACCTATTCGGTCGCTGTAATCTTAATGCACAGTTCCTCGAGCTGCTTTTCGTCTACGATGTTCGGCGCATCGGACATGAGGTCGGATGCGTCCTTCACCTTCGGGAAGGCGATCACGTCACGGATGGAATCGGCGCCGGTCATGAGCATCAGCAGGCGGTCAAGGCCGAAGGCCAAGCCTGCGTGAGGCGGTACACCGTACTTAAACGCGGTGAGCAGGAAACCGAATTTATCCTCGGCGCTCTCCTTGGAAATGCCGATTACATCAAACATCTTTTCCTGAATATCATCCTGGTGGATACGCACGGATCCGCCGCCGAGCTCCACGCCGTTTAATACAATGTCATATGCCTTCGCACGAACCGCACCCGGGTCGGTGTCGATGAGCGGAAGATCCTCCTCCATGGGCATGGTGAAGGGGTGATGCATGGCCTCGAAGCGGTTTTCGTCCTCGTTCCACTCAAGGAGCGGGAACTCGGTGATCCACACGAAGCAGAATTCGTTTTTGTCGATGAGGCCCTTGAGCTCTGCCACATGGCACCTGAGCGCGCCCAGGGTTTCAAGTACAAACTTCTTTTTCGCATCCGAGATGAACAGGAGGAGGTCACCCGGCTTTGCACCCATACGTTCCTTGATGGCCGCAAGTTCTTCCTCCTTCATGAACTTGGCAAAGGAGCACTTCTCCGTGCCGTCCTCGGAAATTGCAAGGTAGGCAAGACCCTTCGCGCCGTAGCCCTTCACGAACTCGGTCAGCGCATCGATCTTCTTTCTCGGCAGGTCGCCCATGCCCTCGGCATTGATGCCGCGCACGGTTCCGCCTGCTGCCACCGCACCGGAGAACACGGAAAACTCGCTGTCCTTCACGATGTCGGAAATATCCTTTAACTCAAGACCGAACCGGAGATCCGGCTTGTCGGAGCCGAAGCGCTCCATTGCCTCGTGCCAGGTCATGCGGCGGATGGGAAGCTGCACGTCCACACCGATGGCCTCTTTAAACATATGCTTGATGAGCCGCTCGTTGACATCGATCACGTCGTCGATATCCACAAAGCTAAGCTCCATATCGATCTGGGTAAACTCCGGCTGACGGTCGGCTCTTAAGTCCTCGTCGCGGAAGCACTTTGCGATCTGGAAATAGCGGTCGTAGCCCGAGCACATGAGGAGCTGCTTGAACAGCTGCGGGGACTGCGGCAGCGCATAGAAGGTGCCGGGATGCACGCGGCTCGGTACCAGATAATCTCTTGCGCCCTCCGGAGTGGATTTGCAGAGGATCGGGGTCTCGATCTCCATGAAGCCCTCCTTTGCCAGGAAGGCGCGCACCTCGGTGGTCACCTTGCTTCGGAGCATGATGTTACTCTGGATGTCCGGTCTTCTAAGATCCAGGAAGCGGTACTTCAAACGCACCTCTTCACGTGTCTTGCTGTCCGCTTCGATCGGGAAGGGCGGAACCTCCGCCTCAGCAAGGATGCGGATATCCTCCGCAATGATCTCGATCTCACCGGTCTTTAAGTTTTCGTTCACTGCGCCGCCGCGCTTTGCTACCTTACCGGTCACGGCTACCACAAACTCCGCGCGGAGCTTTTCCGCCTTGGCAAAGCCCTCTGCACCTACATTCGCCTCCTCGAAGATGAGCTGCAGGATGCCGCTTCTGTCGCGCAGGTCTACAAACACAATACCGCCCTTGTTGCGGCTCTTTGCCACCCAGCCCATGACGGTGACGGTCTCACCGATCATGGAGGTCGTTACTTCCGTACATCTGTGGGTTCTCTTTAAACCCTTCATGCTTTCTGCCATTTTCCTGTCTCCTGTTCTATAGATAATTGACAATCATGAGTTAAAGTATTATAATAATCATATCAAAAGGGCGTTGCAGGTGCCCCTTGGTGTTGTTAGATTAAAAAATAACCGTCACAATTCCAGTAGGGGCGGTTATTTTTTACGGTTTTTGTTACGACTTATCTTGTAGACAAGACCTATAAGTGCAACTATTAAGATACAAAACTGTATCAAGTCGCTATATGTAACATAACTCATAGGCAACACCCCCTTGTAGACTCAAGGGACTCCTGCACCACCCATGTGTATAATAATACACGAAAGATAGGAAAATACAAGTGTATTTTCCTATCTTTTTGTCTCTGTTTCACCTGTTATTCCACATCCTTATCCGCGAAAAATTCGGTAATCTCCGTATACCCCTCCGCGGCAAGCTGCTCCTTCTGGAACTTCTTGTTTTTCTTCATCATGGTCACGTTCACGGTGCTTCCCGCAGCACGGGCGTTTTTAGCTTTGTCTAATATCTTAGACATTTTGTCCGCCGGCATATTCTTTTCGATCAGATACACAGCTTTAGCTCCCGCTCCCGGAACCTGAAAGTCCCGCTCCAAAAGCAGCATGATGATGCGCTCAAACCCGATGGAAAAGCCGCAGGCCGGGGTGCTCTGCCCGGTAAAGCGACCGATCATCTCGTCGTAGCGGCCGCCTCCGCCCACAGATCCGCCGTACTCGT
>CACZPL010000246.1 GCA_902783015.1 uncultured Lachnospiraceae bacterium | reverse complement strand
ACCTCGCCCACGATCTCCACATCCTTTATGATCTCATCGAGCACCGGAAGGTACTCGTTTGTTCCCTTGGAAAGCGCAGTCTTAAATGCCTTGATCCCGGCCTTCTGCGCTGCTTCGTAATCTCTGTATGACATAAATGCTACCTCTTGTTTCCTGTTGTGTCCATGCACTGCATATAGATATTTATATTTTACTATATTGCCCAAAAAGCGTCAATCGTTTATACTCTCTATCATAGATAGCAAGCGAGGTGAACAACATGAAAAAACAAAACTGGAAGCCCGGAAATATGCTCTACCCCGTACCTGCAGTGATGGTCAGCTGCAAGCGGCCGGGCGAAAAGGCCAACATCATCACCGTGGCCTGGGCGGGCACGATCTGCTCGGATCCCGCTATGCTCTCGATCTCTGTCAGGCCCTCGCGGTATTCCCATGGGATCATCAGGGAGACCGGGGAGTTTGTGGTCAACCTGGTCACGGAGGAGCTGACGCGCGCCTGTGACTGGTGCGGCGTAAAGTCCGGCAGCGAGCATGACAAATTCAAGGCCATGCAGCTCACCGAATACAAATCAGACTTCATGGAAACCCCCGCCATCGCGGAAAGCCCGGTGAATATCTACTGCAAGGTCAAAACGATTGAGCCCCTCGGCTCCCACGACATGTTCATCGCAGAGGTTGTGGGGGTTACGGCAGACGAGGCCTACATGGACGAAAACGGCCGATTCGACCTGGCCGCGGCAAAACCCATCGCCTACTCCCACGGCGAATACTATACGCTCGGGACAAAGCTCGGCAAGTTCGGCTATTCCGTACAGAAAGCAAAAAAGTAGCCACGCTCAGCGTGGCTACCTTTTTATTTATTCCGCCTTTTCATCCTGCCCATAAAGGATCCGAACCAGTTCGGAATCCTTGTCGAGCATCAGCGTATTGTTCTTTCCCTTCAGGGATGCTTTGAGCGCATCCAATCCCCGGATATAATTGTAGAAATCCGCCTTCTCCGCATTGTTGTAAGCCTCGGAGAGAATGCGCATATACTCCGCTTCGCCCTCGGCGATGGTCTGCTCCGCGTCCTTCTCCGCCTCCGCAAGGGTGATGGTCACTTCCTTGTCGGTCTCGTTCTTGATGATCTGCGCATCCGAGTCACCCTTCGCCTTGTAGCTTGCGGCTATATTCTGGCGCTCGGAGATCATGCGCTCGTACACTGCGTTCTTGTTGTCGTCCGGCAGATCCAGAGCCTTGATCTCCGCCGTCAGGATCACCACGCCGTACTCGGCGATATCCGAGTTTGCCTCCTTCGTGATGGTATCCGTCAGCTGCGCCCCGCGCGCTGCGATCACCTCGTCCTGCGTCATGGAGGAGATGGTGTTCTTTGTGGCGTTGTAGACCGCGGCATCGATCCGCTCCTCCGCCCGCACATCCACAGCACCTAAGGTCTTGTAATACTTGGTCGGATCCTGCACCTGCCAGATCACATAGTCGTCCGCGATCATGGATTTCTTATCCTTGGTGATCACGTCACTGGCCGGGATGTCATAGATCCTTCTGCCGCTGTATACCAGCTGTACATCCTCGATAAAGGGTGTCTTTACATGCAGTCCGGGTTTGCTCTCGATCTTCACGATCTTTCCGAACTGCTTCACGATTCCGTAATTGTTGTATCCCACCGTGTAGAGAGAGGAAAACAGAACCACAAACACGGCAACCACAAAGATCACGATCACCGATGTCTTAATTGCCTTCTTCATCTGTCTCCACCTCCTCTGTCACTGCCTCCGTGGTCGCCGCCTCAGTGGTTGCCGGCGCGGCTTCCGTCGTCATTTCCACATCCGCAAATTTTTCCAGCGGATACATCGTCTCGGTCTCGCCGTCCGTGATCACGATCTTCAAGCCGGGCAAAAGCTCCTCCATGGTCTCGTAAAACATACGTTTTTTCGTGATCAGCGGATAGCGCTTGTACTGCTCGTAGATCTGATTCAGTCTGGCCACCTGGCCCTCGGCCTCGGCGATCCTGGCCGCCTTCTTACCCTCGGCATCCTTGCGGATCTTGTCCGCCTTCGCCGTGGCGTTCGGCAGCTGCTCATTCTGGTACTTGAGCGCGTTATTTTTCGCGGTATCCGCGCCCTGCTTTGCCGTCTCCACAGACTTAAAAGCGGAGACGATATCCTGTGTGGGAGGTTCGGAATCCTGCACCGTGATATTGACCACCTGCAGGCCCACATTGTGCTTTTCGAGTTCCTTTACCATGTCCTCCTTTACCGCGGACTGGATCAGACCCTTTCCCGTGGTCATGGCTTCGTCCACCGTGTAATTTGACACCACGGAGCGGATGCTCGCCAGCGCGATATTCTTCAGGATCTCCTCGGGCTTGTCCGTATTGTACAGATACGCAACCGGATCGGACACCTTATACTCCAGGTAAAAATCAATGTTCAAGAGATTGAAGTCCGAGGTGATCATGATCCCGTTCATCTCATCCGTGATATTCTGCCCCTGATTTGCCACCGTATAACCGATGCCGGTACCGTGGGTGGTCACATCCACCTTGTGCACCTGCTGAATGAGCGGAATCTTGAAATACAGTCCCGCCGTATTGGTCTTTACCACATCTCCGAACATGGTGACCACTGCGTTTTCCTGCTCGTTTACGTAGTAATAGCTGCCGTTGATGACCAGAAAGATCACGATCAGCAGGACAATGATCCACGCGATCCTCGCGCCCTTCTTTCCCGCTTTTTTCAACTTTTCTACGGTTTCATCGATCACAATGTCCGCGTTCTTGTCCCCGTCGTTTTTCTTCATCGGATACCTCCTTTATCGTTTTTATT
>CACZPL010000245.1 GCA_902783015.1 uncultured Lachnospiraceae bacterium | reverse complement strand
CAGGCTACGGCAGAAGCTCTTACAGACCGGCGAGACCTTATTACAGACGTTCCTACCGTAGTCCGGGCTACTACGGAGGCGGCTCCTCCGGCGGCTGCGCATCCGTATTCTTATATGTGGTCCTCATCTCCTTCGTGCTTGCGGCCTTAGGCAGCTTCGGCAGCGCAAAGAAGGGCTACAACATCGGCGGAGATGCAAAGCTTAATAAGACCAAATTTACCGGCGAGGTATACAAGGACGCCGGCTACTACAAGGACGACAGCACCGGCAGCGAGAAGTTCATCGTCGCAAGCGAGGAAAGCGCACTGATCAACGGCTTTAAGAGCTTCTATGACAAAACCGGTGTATTCCCCTTCCTGTACATCTGCGAGACGGTCCCGGGCGGAAGCACGGAAGCCAATATCAAGGCCTACGGCGAGCAGCTCTACGTCGATCTGTTCTCCGATCACGGCAGGACCGTGGAGGGCAACCTTCTGATCCTCTTTGTGGCAGATATCCCGGACTACTATCTGATCGGCGGCTATGACATAGGCGATGTGATCGACGACAAGGCAACCGCAGTGATCTGCAGCAAGATCAACCGCCACTGGGATAACGGCGAGAACGCATCCCAGATTTTCGGCAGGGGTCTGGACGAAGCCGGCAAGAACATCATGGCCAAGAGCAATGCAAGGGTTTACACCGTGACCTTTATCATCATTGCGGGTGTAGTGCTTGTGATCCTGATCCTGTTTAAATGGTGGAAGGCAAGAACCGCTCAAAAGAACAAAGAGCAGCAGGACCTCGAAAATATTTTGAATACACCTCTTGAGACTTTTGGGAATCAGCAGGTGAATGATCTGACACAAAAGTACGATAGTCAACAATAAAGAAAAAACAACGCCCCCAATCCGGAAATTTTCGGATTGGGGGTGTTGTTTTACCTTATTAACAATAAAAAATAGCGGGGAGGAGATTTGAACTCCTGACACCACGGGTATGAACCGTGTGCTCTAGCCAACTGAGCTACCCCGCCGAATCCTTTGCGACTTCGCTAAGCTCACACTTCGCGCCCCGCGCTCGTGTTTGCTAAGCTGCGCTGCATACATAAAACTAAGCGCTCCCGCGTGCCATAGGCACGCGTTCGCTGAGTTTTATGGTATGGGACCTATAGGGCTCGAACCTATGACCCTCTGCTTGTAAGGCAGATGCTCTCCCAGCTGAGCTAAGATCCCTTGTTGATTGTGTCAACAATTTGGTATTATACAAAAAGGGACCTTAGTTGTCAAGCATTTTTTATCAGACTATCTAAACTTGAAATACACGCTTCCCGATTGCAGGCCTCCCCTGAAATACGCAAGCTCGGAGACCGTCACCAGCTGATATCCGCGGTTTACCAAGGTCGGAATAATCGTCTTGCTCGCCTCAGCCGTGCACAGGTGAAGATCATGCATCAAAACCACATCTCCGTCCTGCACATTGTTTAACACGGAGGATATCGTGCTGCTTGCGCTTCTGGTCTTCCAGTCCAGGGTATCCACGGACCAGATGATGATCGGCTTTCCGACAGACGACTGTACCGCACCGCCTCTGGAGCCTCCCGGCGGACGCATGGTTGTCGTCTTTGCACCTGTCACGCTCTCAACGACAGCATCCGTCTGAGACATCTGGGAAGCAATCTGTGCCGACGTAAGATTAGAAAGCGTCGTGTGATCCCACGTATGATTTCCGATCTCGCAGCCCATATTGTAAGCGCGCTTTACATCACTCGCAAAGCTGTTCACTCGATTGCCGACCACATAGAAGGTTGCGGCCGCATGGTTTCTCTCCAGCACATCCAGGATGGTCGAGGTTCCCTGTGCCGGACCGTCATCGTAGGTAAGTGCCACCATCGGCTTGCTGCCGTCCACGATCCTGGCTACGCTGCCGCTTGAATTGAACACAAAGAGTTTGTTCCCGATGGCAACTCTTTTATTTTTGTTATTCTCCCCGGAGAGGAACGCGCCCTCCGTGCTGCCCGGTGCACCGCTTCCCTTCAGAACGAGTTTCACCTGAAAGGCCTCCATGCGAAGCCCGAAACCGCTGCTTCCGGCCTTTTCCCCGTTCTTGGCCCAGCCGAGCCAGCCGAGAGACTGTACGTGTGCACGGTAATAGACGTCAAACATGATCGCATCCTTACCGGAAAGCGATACATAAAATGCCTCGATCCTTCTGCCCTGCCCCGTCGTTCCGCTGAGCTGGTCATCCGATACCGGACTCATCCAGCCGATGCCCTGCACATGTGTTGCATAATTTACGTGAAGATCCGCCTTCCCCTGCGGCTTGATCCTGATCGCCTCGACTCGCAGACCCTTTCCGACGGTTCCGGAGATCTCTCCGCCTCCCACATAGCCCTGCCATCCGATCTGCTGCACATGAGATGCGCAGGCAAGACCCGTGCTATCGATCAGCTTGGATTTCGATTTTGACATGATCCTGATCTGAATGGCCTCCATACGAAGACTTCTTCCGACGGTTCCGGCAGTCTGACCGTTCTTCACCCAGCCCATCCAACCGATGGACTGTACATGAACACGGTAATACACATCGTATTGCTTTGCCGCCTTCCCGGCGAGTTTGATCTCGATCGCCTCCATGCGTTTGGACATCCCGGAGGTTCCCGAAACCTTGCCGTTTTTCACCCAGGGCATCCAGCCGAAGGACTCCACGTGCGTTCTGTATTTCACCCCGAGGTTCTTTACGCCGCTCACGCGCATCTGAATGTTTTCAAGACGAAGTCCCTGTCCCTCGGTTCCAGCCGTACCGACATTGTTTCCCTTGGAGGATACCGGCCGCTGATCACCGATCCTCTGCACGTGAACACTGTACACGATCTCCGGTGTACTAGCGGCCGCAAGCGCAGGTTGCTCCGGGATCAAAAAAGCAGCAACCATCATGACAAAACACAGCATCACAGTAATTTTTCTTTTCATCAAACCCCTCCCTTTCGTGCCTTTCTAGAAAAAAAAGGAGATCCTCTCTCCCTTTTTTCGTGCGGGCGACAGGACTTGAACCTGCACGGTCTCCCACCAGAACCTAAATCTGGCGCGTCTGCCAATTCCGCCACGCCCGCTGATCATTCCCATATCGCATTAAATAGAAAAGAGTTCCGCGCAGGGAACTCCGATGATCGCATTTACCATGCGCGTGAGCCACGGGGGGATCGAACCCCCGACAACTTGATTAAAAGTCAAGTGCTCTACCGACTGAGCTAGTGGCCCTTGTTTGATTTTTAAAAAAACTGGGCTAGCTGGATTCGAACCAGCGAATGCAGGAGTCAAAGTCCTGTGCCTTACCGCTTGGCGATAGCCTATCAAAGACTCTTGCAAGCCCTCTTTATAAAAAATGTT
>CACZPL010000244.1 GCA_902783015.1 uncultured Lachnospiraceae bacterium | reverse complement strand
CAGGTCTTAAACACGCCGGTGGTGATATCGCAAACCGCGATGGCATAGACAAAGTTGTAATATGCGATGGTCATCAGGTAATTATTCTTCTCGGCCTTCAGGGACTCATCCGCCATCACGGTGCCGGGAGTCACGATCCGGATCACTTCACGCTTGACCAATCCCTTGGCCAGCTTCGGATCCTCCACCTGCTCTCCGATGGCCACCTTGTAGCCTTTTTCGATCAGGCGGTTGATATAGGTGTCCGCCGCATGAAAGGGCACGCCGCACATGGGTGCGCGCTCCTCCATGCCGCAGTCCTTGCCTGTTAAAGTAAGCTCCAGCTCCTTTGACACGAGCAACGCATCATCAAAAAACATCTCGTAAAAATCGCCGAGGCGATAAAACAAAATACAGTCCTTATATTGTTCCTTTGTCTCCAAGTATTGCGCCATCATGGGCGAAACCTTTGTCATGTCAAAAACCTCTCTGTCACATATCGCCAAACGGATCATCCTCGTCAAGATCAGGTATTACGGGCTTTGGATCCTTATTTTCTTTTTTCTCCTGCTCCACCTGCTCCACATCATCGGGGATATCATCCAATTTCACATCGTCAAGATCTATAAAACCTTCGATTTCAGTCTCGGTACCCGGCACACGTCCTTTATTTGCCGCTACATCCTTCAGCGTCACACCCTGCTTCTCCTCCGGGAAATATTGCACGGAATCCGGATCCACACAGGTTCTTGTGATCGACTGCGCATTTGCGATAAATTCCGCTAACGGGATATCAAACTGTCCGCAGGTCGCGTCGGCGACGGAGGAAAAGTAGCTGCTGCTCATGGCTTCTTCTCCTGCCTCATTTTTCATATAGGACATATTGGCATACGGGTTTCTTAAGGTGATGTACTTTTCACCGTTTACGACCTTTGCCCCGAGTACGGTATAGGCATGTCCGCTGTTTAAGCCGGCGGTTGTCGATTCCTTGGTCCCCATATGGTAGATCATATGTTGTTCCTTTGCATGAAGCATCTGTCCAAACAATCCGTCCGCGTCGCGGATAGCGGTGTTAAAGGTTGATTGTTTATCCCGCACCTCATACATGGTTTCCTTTTCATATACGCCGGTCAGCATGGCAAGCCAGTCGGCGCCCGAAGAATACCAGAGGGTACCGACACCGGAGCGACCTTCCTTCTGAAACTTGCCGACCTGTGCCGCAGCGATCTCGATCATCTGCATCCAGAGCGGACCGCTGGTCATGATATACCCTCCCGACTTCAACATGGGGATTTCCTTTCTCACGCGTATATAGACCGGCTTGCCCGGACCTTTGTAAAGGCGCACAATGGCACAATCTCCGTCATCGCGCACGCAGTGCTTGATGGCCTGAGGATCCATCTCGATCAGGCTGGTGGTCGCCGCGAGCATATAACAGTTGGAAATCTTACCCTGCCTTAAGTCGTTGATCGTCGGCTCATGCGGAAAGAGCGGGACATTTCGCATGTCCTTCCACACACGAACGGTATCGTTGTTCATAAGGCTGTTTCGGATATGACCCTTTTCAAATATGGAACCGCCTTTTTCTTCCAAACGCTGCGTCGAAAAATCCTTCTTCAGGGAATCCGGAATTTCAGAGAATTCCGGAATCGCAGTTCTATTCAGGTCAAGCAGAGCCTTCCGAAGTTCCGTAAGCTGAGCCTTCAGGGCGGTATCTTTTTCGGCTTCGGCGACTGCATCCCGCAATGCCCGAAGACGCTCCGCTTCCTCCTCGCAGCCGATGGTGTAATGCGTATCAAGCGCGTAGGACCTGGCTGCAAGCTTTATCACTTTAAATACCGGTATATTTGTATCCAGTCCATCGACGGACTCCAGTACCTTCTTTTTAAATTTAAAGTTCTTCTTGTCGGATTCGCTGCTCAAAGCCTGTGTACGATTCATCAGCTGATCCTCATCGGTCTGTGAGGTAACGGGCAGGGTTTCCTTCAGGATGCGAAGCTTTACCTTTGAATAGTCTTCCCAGGCCTCCTTCACCTCTGCCTGAGCATCTTTTATCTTTTTGGCATCGTTTTCCTTTTTGGCAAGAAACAGACGCGCTTCCGCCTCGGCGAGCACAAGACGTGCCTTCAGATTGATCTGCAGGATCTTGTACTGCGCAAGTTCCTCCCCAGAGATCAGCTCCGCGAACTCCTCATCTGTCTCCGCCTCACGGATGATCTGATAATTATGGTGGATCTTCGCGCGAAGCTTTACAATATCGGCAATCCTGCCGGCCGGCGTATCATAGTGCTTCTTGTCGAAGTCGTCCAGCACCTTGAAGCCGCCGTCGGGTCCTAAACCGTCTTTGATCTCCTCTGCCGGTCTCTCATCGGGAATCTCGCTTAAATCCTTGATCGCCATAACCGTCAGGGTCTTCTTTAACATATCCGGGAGGCTTTCGTTTTCATCGTAAAAATCCCCCTCGTCCTTACCCGTTCTGATCACACGCTTTCCGTCTGATTTTAAGGCATTTATGATGTAGGTCTCATCCAGATTATCCAGTTGTTTCTCGTCGTAGACCGGTTGTGCCGTATTCGTGAACAGATCCCCGCGCAGTATGCGTTCCCTGTCTACATGAAACTCCGCTGCTTTTACTTTTTCATCCATGATGGTACCGTCCAAATGCACACGGTTTTGCTCCGTAAAAGCCTGCATACGTTTGCAGAGGATCTCCATATTATCCTTGATCGGTTCAAGACGTTTCCCGTATCCGAAGGGATCATCAACTCCCACCTGACGTTTAAGCTTTTGATAACACATCACAAGCTGCATATATTCGGAAAAATGCTTGAGGATGTTTGCGCTTGCGAGCATATGCATGTGAAACTTTGTGGAAAACAGCAGGGTAAACGCCTCCTCGTCATCGATCAGCATCTCCCTCTTCTTCATAAGCGCAATGGACTGATACACATAATTCGTATCCTTTGTCGCGCTCTTGGTAAGGCTTCTGCCCTCATCGATCTTTTTGTTGCGCTGCTTATCCTTCTCACTCGGTTTCCAGGTCTTCTTTTCGCCGAGGCTCACTGCGTCCCGGCTCATCTGCGCCTCATCGATGAATTTTTTTTGCACCTGCTCTTCGACCGCAAAGACATCCTTCGGTTGTTCCGTCTGCTCAAGCCATATTTTTACGGTTTCAACCCTCTTTTGCTGACGCTGATCCTTATTCATATATTCACACATAGTTCAATCCCCCTATATCCTAAAGCACGCCGAAGGCCTGACTGCAGCTTGCGACCCTGTAAGAATATTCTGCTTCTCCGAACATCCCCTCATACAGATTCCTTCCGGCCTCCGTGGCAAGCAGCATCTCGCAGACGGTTTCCCGGTCGTAATGTGTCAATAGCCGCATGACCGCTGTCTTCATAATGGACGCGATATCCTTCGGAGAACCGTTTCCGTACAGGTAATCAAGACTTAAGATCCCGCTTTTCTCCTCGCTCACAAACAGCGCCGCCTTGATCTTGGAACCGTCCGTCACAACATAGGTCCCGGGTAATTCCTTATCATAAGAATTGATATCCTGACCCGACACGCGGGAGAGCTCCTCCCGAAGCT
>CACZPL010000243.1 GCA_902783015.1 uncultured Lachnospiraceae bacterium | reverse complement strand
CCACGGCAGGGTTCTCGGCAAGGCACTGGCAACCATTGCCTGTGTGGTAGACCCGGACATCTTTGTGATCGGCGGCGGAGTTTCCAAGGCGGGCTCCATCATCACCGAAACCACGGAGCGCTATTTCAAGGAGTTTGCGTTCCATGCCTGCAAGACCACGAAGTTTGCGCTCGCAACCCTCGGAAACGATGCGGGTATGTACGGCGGCGCTTACCTGGTGCTCGGCAAATAGTTCATATTGACGAATAAACCATAGTTTATTTGGTTATTTTCAACATTTTTGACATTGAATAAAGAAACCCCATGCGTTATTCTTTAGAAGCATGGGGTTTTCTGCGTACTTTGACTCTTTATTTCCCCTGCAAATCTGAGGCACAATGAGGTTTCGACTATGACACCCATAACAGAGATCCCCTACAAGGAAAACGAGCTGCTGTCTGCGCACACGACCTTCCGGGTCGGCGGTCCCGCAAAAAAACTGTATCTTCCGGAGACCGGGGAGCAGCTGATCGCGCTGAAGAAACACTTTGCGGAAACATCCGTGCCTGCGCTTGTTGTGGGAAACGGAAGCAATCTGCTCTTCTCCGATGCGGGATTTGACGGGTGCATCATCAAACTTGAAAACAATTATTCAAACATAGAAATAAACGATACAAGGATCGTGGCACAGGCGGGTGCAAAGCTTTCAAGGCTTGCGGCCTGCGCGCGGGACGAGAATCTTACGGGAATGGAATTTGCGGCCGGGATCCCGGGTACCGTGGGCGGAGCGGTCTGTATGAACGCAGGCGCCTACGGCGGTGAGATGAAGGACATTGTGGAATGGGTCAACGTGATCGAGGAGGACGGCACGGAGCGTAAATATTCCAATGCTGAGCTCGATTTTGCCTACAGACACAGTGCCATCGGGGCCGGACAGATTGTGGAGTCCGTTTGCCTGAAGCTGTTCCCCGGAAAACGGGAGGAGATTGCCGCACGCATGGACGAGCTCAAGGAGAAGCGCAAGGAAAAGCAACCCTTGGAATACCCCTCCGCAGGCTCGACCTTCAAACGGCCCGAGGGCTATTTTGCGGGCAAGCTGATCGAGGACAGCGGTCTGAAGGGCTACCGCGTGGGCGGCGCCATGGTATCGGAAAAACACGCAGGATTCGTGATCAACTATGATCACGCGACTGCACAGGATATATGCACGCTGATAAAGGATGTGCAGCGGATCGTAAAGGAAAAGCAGGGGGTAGAGCTTACCCCGGAGGTTAAGATCATAGTATGAGATTTGTGATAGTCACGGGAATGAGCGGCGCAGGAAAATCCACCGTACTCAATGTACTTGAGGATGCGGACTATTTTTGCGTGGATAATCTTCCGGTGATGCTGATCCCGAAATTTGCTGAGATCGCCCACGATGACAAACTGGGTGTGTCCAATGTGGCTATCGGGGTGGATATCCGAAGCGGTGAAGCTTTGGGCGAGATGAGCCTCTGTCTCGAAGAGCTAAAGAAAAACAATTTCAATTTTGAGATATTATTCCTTGATGCAAACGAGCCGGAGCTTGTGAAGCGTTACAAGGAGACAAGGCGGACACATCCGCTCTCCAAGGACGGCAGGATCCGGGACGGGATCGAGAAGGAGCGCAAGAAGATTGAATTCTTAAAGCAGCGCGCGGACTACATCATCGATACCAGCGGATTGCTCACCAGAGAGTTAAAGGCCGAGACCGAAAAGATCTTCGTGACCGGCGATCCCTACAACAATATGATCATCACAGTGATGAGTTTCGGCTATAAATACGGCATTCCGCGCGATTCGGATTTGGTATTCGATGTGCGGTTTCTGCCGAATCCCTACTACGTACCGGAGTTAAAGCCCATGACAGGGAACGATGCGCCGGTGCAGGAGATGGTGACCGGTGTACCGGAATATGATGCTTTTATGGAAAAACTGACGGACATGGTAACCTTTTTGCTTCCGCTTTACAAACAGGAAGGTAAAAATCAGCTGGTGGTCTGCATCGGCTGTACCGGCGGCAAGCACCGCTCGGTGACGGTGGCAAACGCATTTTACGAGCAGATGCTTAAAACACCCTATTCGGTGCGGATCTTCCACCGTGACATCACCAAGGATCGCATTGTAAAGGGAGAATAGCCATGTCATTTTCGTCGAAGGTGAAGGATGAACTGCTGCGGCTGATCCCGTCGGCAAGGCATTGCCGCCTTGCGGAGCTCTCCGCCATCGTGCTGTTTTCCGGCCGTATGCAGGGCGGTGAGTATTCCTGCAGCGGGGAGACACGGAAAAAAGCAGACACATTATGTAAACTACTATCTCTGGATGTGGACAGCGAGGAAGGCCGCGCGGCATTGAAGCTTGTGCGCGAGGGTGATGCGGTCACGGTCAATACCATGCTCGTGGAACGTGCGTGCTGCAAGCAGGCCTTTATCCGCGGAACCTTTTTGACACTCGGGTCGCTGACGGATCCGGAAAAGGGCTACCACTTTGAATTGCCCTTCATCCATGAACAGCATGCGGAGCTGTTAAAACGCCTGCTCATGGATTTTGAAATACAGCCAAAACTCGTAAAGCGCAAACGCTATACGGTCTTATATGTGAAGGACAGCCAGGAGATCGTGGATGTACTCTCCGTGATGGGCGCGTACAAGAGCCTGATGGACATGGAGAATGTGCGCATCTTAAAGGATGTGAAAAACCGCGTGAACCGCAGAGTGAACTGCGAGACCGCCAATTTGGAAAAGACGGTCAATACCGCGGTCAGACAGGCGGAGGATATCCGCTACATAGAAAAGGTAAAAGGGTTTTCCTATCTGCCGGAAAACCTGCGGGAGATCGCCATGGTTCGGATCGAGAACCCGGATCTTCCTTTAAAGGAGCTCGGAATGCTTTTGGATCCGCCCCTCGGAAAGTCGGGGGTGAACCACAGGCTTCGTAAAATAAGCGAGATCGCTAATGAAATCAGGGAGGAGCAACAATAATGATCAGCAAAAAGGTGAAGGTGAATTTATCACAGGATGCGGAGGCAAGACCGGTGGCAGTTCTGGTACAGATCGCCAGCAAGTATGACAGCCGTGTGAACATCATCAGCGGGAGCAAGAAGGTGAACGCGAAGAGTATCATGGGGATGATGAGCCTGGGCTTCACCAGCGGTGAGGATGTACAGGTGGAGACTGACGGTGCCGATGAGCAGTCTGCGCTTGATGAGATCACAAAATATATAGCGTCTGAGACGGTATAGTTCTTGCGAAATACTGTTTAATGTGTTAGAATGTAGTTTACGATTGGAGTAATACTATTTCATCCAGGAGGATTTAAAGTGGGCTGGTTCAGCAAGACTTTGGGGAAAATTCCTTTCTTATCCAATATCGGTGGTAAGAAGAAATCTAACAAGAGTAATGTAGAATTACAATATGATAAAGCCATTAACCTTATGGAGAACGGAAATGCCGACGAGGCCGTGGATATCATGGAGCGTATCGTGGATGCTGCTATCTTGGACGAGCAGTACAAGAACTTCGGCATGGACTCCTTAAAGATCATGGGTGAGCTCTTCGAGACCGGAAAGTACAGTAACTGTTCGGTAAACAAGGACTTAAACAAGGCCTGCACTTACTACGAGAAGTTGTCCAACATGAACAAGGACGGCGAGCTGATCTATAAGACGGCGAAGCTCTTCCTTGAGGCGCAGAACTTTTCCAAGGCGATCACCTTCTTCGAGAAGGCGGCGGACAGCGGTGTCAAGACTGCTTACATGAACCTCGGTAACATCTACGAGAATGGTCTCGCGCGTGTTGACCAATACGGAAATCGCAGTGAGCTCATCGTGCCGGTGGATTATGAAAAGGCCATGATGTGGTACCGCAAGCTGGCAGACTTGGGTGACACCAAGGCGATGTCGGCCTATGACCGCGTGGAGTATGCAAGCCAGCATACGGACAGCATCGAGTTTGAGGAAAAGGACAAGCTCTACACGGAGATCGCTGAGGCACGCCGTGCAAAGGGCAAGGAGCCGCGCTATAAGGCTATCGAGGCATCCAGACTGCAGTATCAGTACACCTATGTTCACAACCAGGTGGACGGTTATATTCACAAACTGCCGAAGGACTGGGTGAAGACCATCAACGAGGCAACGGACGAGGAGTACTATGCGCCGAGCCTGACCTACAAGGACTTCGCCATGTATGTCTCCTACGACAGTATCCCGCGTGATTCGAAAAAGACTTTGGAAAACTATCTTCGTTACTGCAACGATGCATTTGACGAGGAATTACAGTTAAAGGCATATATCACCGAGTATGCGGACGGTATCTGCACCACCTTCTATCACAAGGAGATGGAAAAGGGTATTGTGACCTTCGCCTTTTATCAGGGCAAGCGTCTTGCCTGCATGAAGTTCGTCTGTGCGACCATGGAGATCATCGAGCAGTACGAGGAGATCATCTTCGAATGCGCAAACTCCTTTGCGTTTGAGGATCCCACGGTGGTCAGCGATCAGAGATTAAACCGCAAGGATAACCAGTACTACAGCGAGGCTGTATACTGCTACTACTTAGAGGACTACGAAGGCGCCATGGCGGCGGCAAAGCAGGCTTTAAAGCTCGGCAGCATCAAAGCCAGCTACCTGTTGATCGAGCTCTACTACGATGACGATTCACCGTACAAGGATATTGAAAAGACTATCAGCTACGCAAAGCAGCTGTTTGATGCGACCAAGGATCCGGACCTTGCCTTCCTGCTCGGTACCATCTACGACCAGCAGTTAAAGGATTACATGAAGGCATTGAACTGGTACGAGAACGCACACCGTTTGGGACACAGACGCGTAGCCTTCTATCTGGGCCGCTTCTACTACTACGGCGTGCTCCGCACCAAGCGTGACGGTGCCAAGGCCATGCAGTACTTCAAGGAAGCACAGGCAAACGGTATCGCCGAGGCGGATGCTTATATCAAGGATTTAAAGGAGCTCGGCAACGAGGAGCTGCAGAGCGCCGTGGAAAAATGGGAGAGAGCCGTGGAGGCCGGCAGTGCGCAGACAGCGCTCAAGGTGGCCCTCTACAAACAGAGCCAGGTGTTCTTTATGGCAACCTCCTACGATATCGAGAAAGCCTTCAACGAGGCTTTGGGACTCGGAAGCTATCAGGCTGCATATGAGCTCGGCAAGATCTATCAGGCTCAGGAGTCCGCACCGGATTTCAAGGGTGAGATCAAGAGCTTAACCTACTTTGAAAAGGCTTACGACAACGGCTTTACGGAATTCGACAAGGACAATCTGTTCAAGCTGATCGAATTTAAGGCGAGCAAGGCGGGCAGCGATGAGGAACGCGTGGATTACTATATGCAGAGTGCCATGATGGGTCACGTACCCGCCGTCGAGAAGATCATCGATTTGGTAAGCTATGCCGATTCCAATATCATGAAGCTCTACGACGAGCTGATCTCCATTGCGGAGACAGGCGACGATTCAGCCATCATCGCCATGAACAAGATGGAAAAGAAGTACCATTCTCTCGTCTTAAAGGAGCCCACCGATACGCAGAAGGTGATCGAGAACAAGTTCTTCCGTCTCTGCGTGCCGAAGGAGAGCACAGCCGTGATCAACGACGAGGGCGGTACCATCAAGCTGGCGGATTCCGTTGTGGAATTTGCGGTTGCCGAGATGCCGGTTGCGGCGGAAGACGAGGCAAACTACTTAAAGATCTACAAGCTGATCCTTTCAGAGTACCTGCCGGACGAAAACGCCGAGATCATCATTGCGAACTCGCGTATGATCGGTTCGGGTATGCGTACTACTAAGGATAATGTACATATCTACAATATCCTGCTGATCAGTGCAAAGAACCAGTATATGTTTAAGCTCTCATCCCGTGATCGTCGCGAGATGATGCAGTTCAAGGACAGGGTGACGGAGATTGCGAAGTCCCTTGTGGAGACGGGCGAGATTTACGTGGCAACGGAGGAGTCGAAGAAGAACATCGGACTGTCCTTCCTGCTTCATGCAAACGAGAGCGGATTCCTTTCCATCGGGAAAGCGGAGTAGACAACGGGAGATATTTGGAGGGTTACTATGGAAAAAACGATTCCGGAAATATACAGCAGCGAATTTCAGTTGATGGAGTTTATATGGCAGGAGGGAAGTGTGCCGATGAAGCAGCTTCTTTCCGATGCGCTTGAATATGTAGGCTGGCAGCGCACCACGGTGTACACCATGGTGAAGCGTCTCTCCGAGCGCGGCGCGCTTGTGTTTGAGGACGGTGTTGTCACGGCGCTCGTGACAAGAGAACAGGTACAGTTTGATAAGGCAAAGAGCTTTGTGGAAGAATACTTTGACGGCAAGCTTTCAAATATGGTTGCGCTTTATGCCGCAAAGAAAAAAATCCGCAAGGATGACGCGGCAGCGATTCGCGAGACCATGAAGAATTATTCAAAGTAACACATTCAGCGCTCGGTTTTTTGAACCGGGCGCTTTTTTTTCTTGACATTTTTATTTCTTGTGCTATACTTGGTCTCAAGAATTAGCACTCACCAAGCAAGAGTGCTAACAAAACACGCTTTATCGAAAGGGGGAACTATCATGGATGCCGAAAAATTCACACGTAAATCAATGGAAGTCATAGAAAACTGCGAAAAGCTGGCCTATGAGTACAACAATCAGGAGATTGATCAGGAACACCTTTTATACAGTCTGATCACCGTGGAGGACAGTCTGATCGCAAAGCTTTTGGAAAACATGGGGATCAATCTGCCGGCCTTTTCCAAGGAGGCGGAGAAGCTGGTTGCCTACCGCCCGAAGGTGAGCGGCGGAAAGCTCTTTACCAGCGACGATTTTCAGCGCGCGCTGATGCAGGCGGACAAGGAACGGGGACAAATGGGAGATGACTTTATCTCTGTGGAGCATCTTTTCCTGGGACTTCTCGGACGCATGAACAAGGCGGTAAAAGGCCTTATCATGGGCTATGGGATCACATCAAACAAGTTTTTGGAAGCTCTTGCCAAGATCCGCGGTAACAAGCGGGTGGAGAGTGACAATCCCGAGGCAACCTATGACACCCTGAATAAGTACGGCTATAATCTGGTGGAACGCGCCAGAGAGCAGAAGCTCGATCCGGTGATCGGCCGTGACAGCGAGATCCGAAACATCATTCGGATTCTTTCCAGAAAGACAAAGAATAACCCGGTGCTGATCGGTGAGCCGGGTGTCGGAAAAACGGCGGCCATCGAGGGCCTGGCCCAGCGGATCGTGCGCGGCGATGTGCCGGACTCTCTTAAGGACAAGGATATCTTCGCGCTGGATATGGGCGCAATGCTGGCAGGTGCCAAGTACCGCGGCGAGTTTGAGGAACGCTTAAAGGCAGTACTCGACGATGTCAAGGATTCAGATGGTCAGATCATTTTATTCATCGATGAGCTGCACACCATCGTCGGAGCCGGCAAGACCGAGGGCTCCATGGACGCGGGCAATATGTTAAAGCCCATGCTTGCAAGAGGAGAACTGCACTGCATCGGTGCGACAACCCTGGATGAATACAGAAAATACATTGAAAAGGATGCCGCTTTGGAACGTCGCTTCCAGCCTGTCATGGTAGATGAGCCCACGGTGGAGGATACGATCTCCATCCTGCGAGGCATCAAGAACCGCTACGAGGTCTTTCACGGCGTAAAGATCTCCGACGGTGCACTTGTCTCGGCGGCAACCCTGTCGAACAGGTACATCACGGATCGTTTTCTGCCGGACAAGGCCATCGACCTGGTGGACGAGGCCTGCGCCATGATCAAGACGGAGCTCGACTCCATGCCCGCAGAGCTCGACGAGATCGCAAGAAAGATTATGCAGCTTGAGATCGAGGAGGCTGCTTTAAAGAACGAGGAGGACAACCTGAGTCGCGACCGTCTGCAGGCTCTCCGGGAGGAGCTTGCGGAATACCGGGAGAAGTCCGATCAGATGCGGGCTGTCTGGGAGAGTGAGAAGCAGGGCGTGGAGCGCGTCAGACAGCTGCGTGAGGAAATTGAAAATGTAAAGGATCAGATCGAGGTGGCGCAACGCTCCTATGATCTCGAAAAGGTGGCAGAGCTGCAGTACGGCAGACTGCCACAGCTCGAAAAGGAACTCGGAACGCTCGAGGACAGCGTGGGCAAGGATCAGCGGACCTTAGTTCACGAGGTCGTGACCGACGAGGAGATCGCGAAGATCGTGTCCAAGTGGACGGGCATTCCCGTGGCGAAGCTGACCGAGGGCGAAAAGAACAAGACGCTGCATCTTGCGGACGTGCTGCACAAGCGAGTGGTTGGGCAAAACGAGGCGGTGGAGCTGGTGTCAGATGCCATCATCCGCTCGAAGGCGGGGATCAAGGATCCCACAAAGCCGATCGGAAGCTTCCTTTTCTTGGGACCCACGGGTGTCGGCAAGACAGAGCTTGCAAAGACCTTGGCTGAGGCATTGTTTGATAACGAGGCCAATATGGTCCGCATCGATATGAGTGAGTATATGGAAAAGCACAGTGTGGCAAGACTGATCGGAGCGCCTCCGGGATACGTGGGCTACGACGAGGGCGGTCAGCTCACGGAAGCCGTACGGAGAAAGCCTTACTCGGTTGTCCTCTTCGACGAGGTAGAGAAGGCGCATCCGGATGTGTTCAACGTGCTGCTGCAGGTGCTCGATGACGGTCGGATTACGGACTCCAAGGGAAAGACCGTAGACTTCAAGAATACGATATTGATCATGACCTCCAATATCGGATCCCAGGATCTGCTGGAGGGAATCGATGAGGACGGCGAGATCCGTCCGGAGGCGGCGGAACGTGTAACTGCGGGACTGAAAAACCACTTCCGTCCGGAGTTTTTGAACCGCCTCGACGAGATCATCATGTTCAAGCCACTTGACAAGCCGGCCATCGGCAGGATCGTGGATCTTTTGCTTGCCGAGCTTTCCGGAAGGATCGCGGATAGGGAGCTGTCTCTTAACCTGACCGAGGCGGCAAGAGACCATGTGATCTCTGCAGGCTACGACCCGCATTACGGGGCAAGACCCTTAAAACGGTATCTGCAAAAGCATGTGGAGACCCTGGTGGCAAGGTATATCCTGCAGGGAAATCTGCACGCGGGAGACACCATCACCATAGATTTTGACGGAGACAAACTGTTTGTAAAATAAAGACGGCAAAGCCAGAGGACGCGAATGCGTCCTCTGTTTTTTGGGTTGTGGAACAGGTGTAAAAATGGTATAATATGAGCGTCTTTTTCAGAAAACGACTCTATTACGAGAAGGAGGTAATGGACATATGAAAAAATGGAGGAAAAGCAGGCTGATCGCGCTTTTACTGGCACTTGTCCTGACAGTGTCGTTCATGCCGCAGATCGGCGCTCGTGCGGCGGATAATTTCGAGACCGATACCGCACAGCTGAATGATCCGGATGATGAGCTCGACGATTCCGAGGATGATGACTTCGAGGATGATGACGAGAAAGAAGAAGAGGAAGAGGAAGAAGAGGAAGAAGAACCGACCCCGAGCGACGGTGATATGATCACAATCTATCTCGAGGGCGTGGATGAGGAGAATCCGAGAAGCGGGAATACCGTGCTCTTACAGACAGACGAGAACGGTATGGTGGAGGTGACCTTCGACGGAGGTTCATATCTCACCTGGGACGACACGGATCAGGGAACCTTTACTTTCCCGAAGGAACATGCATCGGATATCATCATCACGCCGGGGACGGGCTATGATTCCGATTTGATGCAGCTGCAGATCCTGGCAGACAGCGGTTGGGAGCGCCTTCTTACCGCATACGGAAGTGTGTCCTTTGCCGAGTTTTTGCCGGAAGGAGATACGGATCCGTTTCCCGATGCACTTTACTTTTTGGTCACCGAGGACGTCGGTGAGGATCCGCTTGCGGATGCTTACTATAAGGTGAAGTTTGATACGGACAAATGGAAGATCGGCGGAACAACGGTAACCCTTGAGGGCTACGGTATCATCGATGACCCGGAAGAGGTGGAACTTGAGGATTACAACGAGTTTGATCCCCACGAGCAGGTCTTCCTCGGACACTTTGATGAGAACACCATGTCCGTGATGTATACGCGTGAAAGCGATAACAAGGAGATCATCTGCAATACATTCTATGTGGATGGTCTGTACGCTTATACCATCGTGGATATCAGCGATGCGCTTGCACCCTTTGACTGGGAGGATGAAATCTACACCTTCTCCGTAGTTCCGAAGCAGGTGATCGTTGAGGATCCGGTCAGAAAGGCGACTATCAACATGAGCGCACCGGCGGGCAGGTGGATCGGGATCACACCGATCGTGTCGGAGGATTATCCGGTTTATAGCGGGGAAAATGTATCGGCCGAATATGCAGGCTTCAACGGCATGCTTGCGGTGAGCATTGAGGACAGCGCACCTACAGCTACCATCGAAAACTATAACGATGAATATACGAACAAGCAGGTCATCACCTACGAGCGTACGGCAGATACGAAAAACGTGGACTTCAAGTTCCACCATAAGGGCTGGGATGTATGTGTGGAACGCATTAGGATCAACGGCAAGGATTATTCCGGGAACCTGACCTTCTACAAGAGTCGTGCGGACTGGTTTTCACACTTTGACAAGAACGGTGTGACCTTTGAGATCAAGGACGTGCCGGTGCAGACCGCCGCCACGAACGTTAATAAGGAAAACTACAACATTGAGGTGCAGATGCGTCCGGTGACAAGGGACGAGTGCTATTTGAGCCGCTTTACCTGGGCGGACGATGAGAATGCGGAAGAAGTATTTGTATCCGCAACATATCAGGACGATAAGGGGGTTAACCGCTCCATCTCTTACGGTGAGTTGATCGCGGCGGGAACCTCTTATCCGTATTTAAGCTTGGATGCTGAAGAAAACGAGCTTTTGATTCCTTCGGGAGCTGCAGTCACCATGTATGTAAGACCGACGCACGGTCATCAGATCAAGAAACTCACACCCTCGGGCTTAGGCAAGATAGAGCCTATTGCGGCAGAATCCGGGTATACGGTGACCACCGACTGCGGTGATTTTACACTTGACATTGAGTCCGGGGCTGCGGAAAACAATACAGACACGACAGGATCAAAGAAGATCACGGCGGCAACGATCAAGCTGGATCAGAATACGGCACCGAGCGGTACCGTGCGTTTGACGGTCGAGGACGCGACACCCTCGGATGCAACCATGTTTGACAGCGCACTTGCCGAGGTCAATGCTATCGATGAGCAGGCGAATTTTGAGATCACATCAATCGTCAGACTCACCCTGGCACAGATCGTGGAAAAGGGCGGCCTTGCGACGGATGCCTGGGAGTCCGTATACGGAGCGGAGGATAAGCTTATGGCACCCGCGACCTTAAGCCTGACACTGTGCGACGATATCGATGCGAACGATATCGCGATCTTCCACGACAACGTATATATCAGACGATTTAATACAGAGAACAATACAGTTACCTTTGATGCGGACAGTTTTTCCTACTTTGCCATCGCGACCAGAAAGGTTGAAAAGCCTTTGGTAAAGACGGATATCGAGGATGCCGTGATCACGCTTTCAGCGGTCGAGGCGGTCTACAACGGAACGGATCAGATGCCGAAGGTGGAAAAGGTAGTATATGACGGCACGGAGCTCAAAGAGACGGATGATTATACCGTGAAGGCCGCGTCCTGTATCAATGCAGGAACCTACGAGATCGAGGTGGAGGGCACCGGATCTTATAAGGGTACTGCAAAGACAGTGTTTACCGTTAAGAAGGCACCGGTGACCGTGGAGCCCGGTACACTTGCCTTAAAGACGAAAACCTACGATGCGACCGATATCATGGAGGTCAAGGGCGAGTGCGTGGTGAAGGGAATCCTTCCCGCCGATGCGGACAAGGTACAGCTTACAGGCATCACAGGTACCGCACAGGTAGAGAACAAGAATGCGGGAGACAAGCATGCCACCTTCTTCCTGGGGCTTGCGCAGGAGACTGAAAACTATGAGCTTGCGACAGCTTCCGTGGAAGCAACGGGAAAGATCGGCAAAAAGCTTCTGAGCGTGAGCGGTCTGTCCTTCAAGGACAAGGAATTTGACGGCAACCGCTATATGATATTAAAAAGCCAGGAACCGGTAGTTGAAGGCGCCATTGCAGGCGATGATGTGGTGGTTAGGACCAAGTCTGACAGATACCTGATCACGGGCAATGCCAGCGCAGGCGATAAGACGAGAAAGCTGACCAAGGGTATCTATGCGATCACCGGCGCGGATGGCGGCAACTACTATCTGAAGGTGGGAACCACTGCGACGGGAACCATCAGGCCGGTGGAAATCGGCAAGGTGACCTTGAAGAAGACCTCCGTAAAGGCAAGTAAAAAGGCACAGAAGCCGGTAGTCACGGAAGTTATCTCAACCGGCGGAAGAAAGGTGCTTACAAAGAATTATAAGGTTACTTACTACAGAGGTAAGAAGGCGACAACAGACTTTACCTCAAAGGGTAAGATCACAGTCAAGGTGAGCGGTGTGGGCAAGAACTTCACAGGAACAAAGACGGTGACCTACACCATCAAATAAAAAGAACAATGAAATCGGAGGATACAAATTATGTGGGCTTATGAAAGTGTGTTTTATCAGATCTACCCCTTGGGGTTCTGCGGAGCGCCGTTTGAAAACGACGGTGTGCTCACGCACAGGATCAAAAAGGTGGAGGACTGGATCCCGCACATGAAAAAGCTGGGGATCAACGCGATCTATTTTTCCCCGGTCTTTGAGTCGGATACCCACGGCTACAATACAAGGGATTACGGGCTGATCGACAAGCGGCTCGGCACAAATGAAGATTTTAAGGAACTGGTTGCAAAGCTGCACGAGGAAGGCATCAAGGTGGTCTTGGACGGCGTGTTCAACCATGTGGGAAGAGGCTTCTTCGCCTTCAAAGACGTGCAGGAAAAGAAATGGGAATCTCCCTATAAGGATTGGTTCCATTTGAGCTTTGACGGAAACTCCAACTATAACGACGGTTTTTGGTATGAAGGCTGGGAAGGCAATTTTGACCTGGTCAAGCTGAATCTTCGGAACGAGGAAGTGATCAACCACATCTTTGACAAGATCAAGTACTGGGTAGACTATTTTGAGATCGACGGTCTGCGCCTGGATGTGGCATATTGCCTGGATCATGATTTCTTAAAGCGGCTGCGCAGATATTGCGACGGCCTGAAGGAGGATTTCCTGCTCTTAGGCGAGCTTCTCCACGGCGAGTACCAGATGTGGGTGAACGATGAAATGCTCCACTCGGCTACGAATTACGCATGCTACAAGGGCCTCTTCTCAAGCTTTAACAGTATGAATATGTTTGAGATCATCCACAGCCTGCAGCGCCAGTTCGGTCCTGAAGACTGGTGCCGATTAAGAGGCATGCATCTTTTATCCTTTGTGGATAATCATGATGTCACAAGGATTGCGAGCAATTTAAACAATCCGGCGCATCTGCCGCTCATTTACGCCATGGCTTTCGGTATGCCGGGCATGCCCTGCGTGTACTACGGCAGTGAGTGGGGCGCAGAGGGTAGAAAGGAAAACGGTGATCCGTCCCTTCGCCCGTGCTTCGATGAGCCGCAGTGGAATGAACTGACCGACTGGATCTCAAAGCTTGCCGAGGCAAAGAAAAACAGCAAGGCATTAAACTACGGCGGCTTCCGTTCCGTGGTGCTCACAAACGAGCAGTGCATCTTCGAGAGAAAATGCGAGGACGAGAGAGTGCTGGTTGCCATCAATGCAAGCGGTAACCCGTACACCGCACACTTCGATGCGGGCTGCGGCATGGCAGAGGACCTGATCACCGGAAAGCCCCATGATTTCGGAGGCGGTTCGGAGCTTGCTCCTTACTCCGCAGCGTTCTGGAAGATGGAAAGGTAGCGAGTCAAGCGCCATGCAGGCTTGCCTGCGATGGCATTTGACGAGCACGATCCACGGAGCCGAAAGGCGACGTGGAAAGATAACTGAGTCAAATTAACAGTTGACAACAAAAGAGAAAAGTGATAATATACCGCATGTTGAACTGCCGTAGACAGCAGGTGCTTGGGTTTTCGAGCGTAAGTGAGAACGCCTGCCGAGGAAGGTTCGTGGTTATGATTTATGACTTACGACTTAATCCCCCATGTCTTTGGCATGGGGGTTTTTAATACGCAGTTCTTAAAATCTATATGGAAACTTCTCCTGACGGAGAAGTTTTGAAGTCGCTCAAAGCCGCGACGGGCTCTCTGCCCGTTCGGGCAGAGCAGAAAAGGAGGTGCGTAAATTTGGCTAAGGTAGAGTTAAAGCAGCCGATCGTTAACGAGATCAAAGAGAACTTAAAGGACGCTGCGTCCATCGTGCTTGTTGATCACCGTGGTCTGACCGTAGAGCAGGATACCCGTCTTCGTAAGAGCTTAAGAGAAGCAGATATCATCTACAAGGTTTACAAGAACACCATGATCAAGCTTGCCATCGACGGCACGGATATGTCCGAGCTTGAGAAGGATCTTGAAGGCCCGACCGCAGTTGCGATTTCCAAGACGGATGCAACCGCTCCGGCAAGAATCGTTTCCAAGTTCGCCAAGGAAGCTCCGGCACTTGAGATCAAGTCCGGTCTTGTTGAAGGCGCATACTACGATGCAGCAGGCATCAAGCAGATCGCTTCTGTACCTTCCAGAGAAGAGCTTCTTTCCAAGTTCCTCGGAAGCATTCAGAGTCCGATCGCTAACTTTGCACGTGTGATCAAGCAGATCGCAGATCAGCAGGAGGCATAATTGCCCAAAGCGAATAGTAAATACAGAAAAAGAAAAGGAGAATAAAAATGACTACTCAGGAATTTATCGAAGAGATCAAGAAGCTTTCCGTTCTTGAATTAAATGAATTAGTAAAGGCATGTGAGGAAGAGTTCGGTGTATCTGCAGCAGCAGGCGTTGTTGTAGCAGCAGCAGGTGCCGGTGATGGCGCAGGCGCAGCAGAGGAGAAGGATTCCTTCGATGTTGAGCTTACAGAGGTAGGCCCGAACAAGGTTAAGGTAATCAAGGTTGTACGTGACTGCACAGGTCTCGGCCTGAAGGAAGCTAAGGACGTTGTTGACGGCGCTCCGAAGACTCTCAAAGAAGGCGTTACCAAGGAAGAGGCTGAGGACATCAAGTCCAAGCTCGAGGCAGAGGGCGCTAAGGTTACTCTTAAGTAATTTCGAATCAAACATATCATGCTCCGGCGCAAGTCGCCGGAGCTATTTTCATCTTTTTTCAATGAATTTCAAAAAACATTTGACTTTCCGAAAACCCTGTGATAAATTAATATAATGTCATTATTATGGCTTATTATGCCGTAGTATGCGTTAGTGCCGCCAAATCATGGCGATGACAAAAATTTTCAAGGGGTGACTGGTCGATGAAAAAGTACAGAATGCGTCCTGTGAAGTCAGGCAGGGGAATGCGAATGAGCTTTTCTACCCGTAATGAGGTTCTGGATATGCCGAACTTGATCGAGGTGCAGAAGGACTCATACAAATGGTTCCTGGAGGAAGGCCTCAAAGAAGCCTTCAAGGATATTTCTCCCATCACTGATTACACCGGACAGTTGAGTCTGGAGTTCGTGGATTATCAGCTGTGCAGAGATGACATCAAGTACACGATCGAGGAATGCAAGGAGCGCGATGCTACCTATGCTGCACCGATCAAGGTGAATGTACATCTTCGCAACAACGAAACAGGCGAGATCGCGCAACATGACATCTTTATGGGAGATCTTCCGCTGAT
>CACZPL010000242.1 GCA_902783015.1 uncultured Lachnospiraceae bacterium | reverse complement strand
TCTTTTCGTATGATGATACCGTGTTTGTTGTTACCTGAAAAACTATTTGACATTTTTAATTCTCTCCATTCTGTATTAATAATCTTGTCTTGTCTATATGGGAATACAGTATGAGGAACCCGGAAACGCCTCGAAAGGGTAAAGAAAAACCGTGACAAATAAGCCACGGTTTAAATACATATTGATCATTAAACTATGAATTAACGAACACAAACCGAGGTCCTCATGCTATATTCAATTGCTACTGTTTTATTAACTGCACTCATCATTCGTACCTCTCTTTCTTCAAAAATAATTCTTACATAATGTATCAAATATGAAATCCGATGTCAAGCAAAAATCATCAGACAATGTTTTTGCGTCATCCGTTCTTTATGATCCGCTGACAAGCATATCGTAGGTCACGCCGTATTTTTCGGCTATATCCTTTGCGTAGGACGAACCCTCCGGCTGCGCCAAAGCCACCTTGAACGAGCGCTTGCCGTCCTCGGTGCGCATGATCAGAGAGGCAGCTCCGGCATCGGTGCTTTCGCGTGTGAACTCGTCGGCGTCCTCGCCCAGCTTGTGCATATGCGTATTGTAGATCGTCCGCGCTTCTTTGGTAAGAAGTGCTTTTACGGAATCCTTTGCTATATAGTAGCCCTCCTCAAACGATGTTGTGGAGAAGGTCTCGTTCATCAGGACGAGGCTTTTGCTTGTGGCCTGAGAAAACACTTCCTTAAAACGAACACACTCCTCGCCCAGTCTTCCCAGATCCATGGTCTTGTCCTCGTCCGCCGGAAAGTGGGTATAGATGCAGTCGCAGGGAACATACCGGAAGTCCTCGGCCGGGACGAAAAGTCCGCCCTGTGCCAGAACAAACAACTGGCCGACAGCCTGTGTGATCGTGGTCTTTCCGCCGCGGTTTGCGCCGGTTAAGATATAGACGGTATGCTTCCGGTCAAAGGTCAGGTCGTTGGGCACGATCTCGTTTACGTTTTCCATGTTCATTGCGAGCTTCAGATTGTAGAAGCCCTTTGCAATCATGGAGGTTGTGCCGGCGGTCTCCGGCTGCGCCTCGCAGAACACACAACCCTTTTCCATAAGGCTGTCGATAAACTCGGCGCATCTGATGTAATACAGGAACTCCGGCACCAATCCGGATACATTCACGATCGCAACATCTGCGTACTTGGTAAGGGTGTCTCTCAGCTTCTTCACCAGGGAAGCGAGCATTTTGTTCATAACCGTATCCAGATAGAACGTGGAGCTTGCAGTCCCCTCGTCCGCCGCAGTATTCACGAGCGTAGATTTGGCTCCGGCGATACTTGCAAAGACCGCTTGTCCCGCAAGCATGTCCACCTGGCTCTTCATATGGTCGACGATGCCGTGCTTTTCCTCTTCTATGACCTGGTAGTGCATGTCGCCATCCCAGTCTGCGGTATCGCGGAGTTTATCCTTGGATGCGATCGCATCGGCGAAATTACTGACGATGCCGGACTTCTTGAACGGCTTTTTGTTGACAGAGACCAGACCGATGCTGACGGCTTCAAAGCGCTCGTTGACATTGATACCGAGGGTGACGCTCTGGACATCGGATGTCTTCATTTTCATCGCTGCGATGTCCGCCTTCATTTCCGAAAAGCAAGCGTCCTCGTAAAGCCCGGCAATGTAATCTCGAAGCTTGATCAGTCCTTCGGACCGGATCCTCTCATCCGAAAGACAGTCCCGCATGGTTTCCACGGTCTTAATATAGTCATCCAGCTCATCCAAACGGCGAAAGAGATGCGATAATCCGAGCTCCTCATCGGTGGTCTTGTGCATGGTGGAAAAATCGTTCATGAATTGTATCTTGTCGAACAGCTCCAGCATGTTCTTTCTGAGCTCCGGCAGTCGAAGGATATCCACGAAAATCTGTCGGCGATACGCGGCGACGCCTGCATCGTCTGTTATTTGAGAAAGAACATTTGTGATCATGCGACGTTCCTTGACGTCACTTGATACTGCCAGACAAAATGCCTCCAAACCGAGATCGTGCATCACATGATCCGGAAGTTTGCGGTATTCGGCACCTGTTTGGGCAGGCTGCATCAGGCTGAATCCGGTTTGTTGATTCATAATCTCACCCCTCAAGCTTTTTAAGCGGAATTGCTATATAGCTGACCGTATCGGCAGGATTGTTCGCCGGCGGCAGATAGAATTCCAATGAATAGTTTCCTGCCAAAGCATACCCCTGTAAAGTCGGGAGCCACTGCGACCAGATCTCTGTATTGACCTTCTGCATGCTCTCGGGCATGGGGCCTTTGCACATGAACAGCGCCCACAGTCCGCCGGGAACCTGATAGGTTGAGCAGCCTTCCGGGATGTCCTCCCAGGGGGTATACAGGTCTGCGATCCAGTAGTCAAAGGTTTTTCCGTCCATATCGGAACAGATGCCGAACATTCCCTTTAAACCTTTCGTGTCTGACATCCACTCGCCCCAGAATTTCGGGATTTCATTGTAGCTTGTCTCGGCATCAAATCTCTTTTTGATGCCAATAACCGTAAACGGTGCCTTTTCAACGATTTTGTAATCTAACATAGTTCCGCCCTCCAATGTGATTTTGATATGCAGCGGAGCAAATGACCGAAGGTTCGCACCCGATTCTCTTGCCTGTTTCGGTGTGATGCCGTGAAAGCGCTGGAAGGCCTTCGCAAAGCTGTCGGGAGAATCATATCCGTACTTTAAAGCAATGTCGATCACCTTGTGATCGGAACAGGAGAGTTCCTGCGCTGCCAGTGTCATACGTCTGGCGCGGATGTATTCTCCGACGGTTATACCGCACATAGCACTGAAGATCCGTTGATAGTAGAATGAAGAAAGCGCTGCTTTTTGAGCGATCTTCTCGATATCCGGCTCATTCAGAAGGTTCTGTTCGATATGATCAATGGAAGCCTGAAATCCTTCGATCCAGTCTGTCACAACGGCCACCTCTTTCCGCCTATAGCAATTATTTCACATCAGGGCTTTTTTTACCCGACTTTTTCTGCACTCTTTTTTCGGGTTCGGAATGTATCGTGCTGCCCTATATCAGTTTTTATACTAAACCCGACCTGAAAAGTCAATCGACAGTTATGCGATTAACGGGGTTCGGGTGTAAATATACTAAAACGCTCTATTGTCTAAATTGGTGGGTAATGTTACAATAAAGCTAGTACCATTCCACTGTCTCCCAAAAAACGGTAAGAGGAGGAACACACATGAAAAGAAAAAACGCAATCAGAATCGGCGTCGGTACGGCTTTCGCGGCACTTTCGATCCTGCTGTCGGGCGGCGCCGGTGCAAAGGCCGCGGAGGGCAATTTGGAGATCAATGAGACGAGCTTCCCGGATGCCGTATTTCGTTCTTATGTGAGCGAAAGCATAGATACGGATCACGACGGCTTCCTGAGTCAGGAGGAGATCGGGGCCGTAACGGAAATCAGCGTGGCGGAAAAGGATATTTCTTCCCTGGAAGGAATCGGATTTTTCACGGAATTGAAGATTCTTGATTGCAAATGGACCGATGTCAAGAGCCTGGACGTAAGTCAAAATGCGGCATTGGAGTCCTTAAATTGCTACGAGACGGATCTGGAAAGCCTGAATGTCAGCGGAAATCCGAATCTGAAGACATTGATTTGCGGAGTAAACGAGCTGACAAGTCTGGACGTGAGCGGGAATCCGGAGCTTGAAACACTTAGTTGCGAATGGAATGATATCACAAATCTGGATTTGAGCAATAATACCGCATTGACGGGTTTAAATTGTGAAG
>CACZPL010000241.1 GCA_902783015.1 uncultured Lachnospiraceae bacterium | reverse complement strand
GAGATCTTCAAGGGTACCAATTCCGCGGACCGCATCGTAGGTGCAACCCATGTGATCCGGGAGCTTTCCGGTGACAGCTGCATGACCGTGGTCTCCACGCATGACTTCGAACTCTGCGACATGCAGGGTGTAAACGGCGAGGCACCGGTCAATCTGCATTTTGAAGAATATTACGAGGGCGATGAGCTCAAGTTTGACTATAAGTTGAAGGAAGGCCGCTGTACCACGACGAATGCGCGGGCCATTCTTCGCATGGCCGGCTTTGATGTGTCTTGACCGTTCTTTTCGTTTGTGCAACATTTCTAAAAAGACGGTCGGTTCTTGTGAATTTATTTTTGTATATTATGCACAATGCCAATTATCAGAAAGTAACAAATTTGAGGTTGACACTATTTGCGATTTTGCGGTAAAATCGTGATAGTGAGTTTATGTATGGGCAAGTTGCGCCCTGTCGCGGCTGACATACGAGAAAAGTAAGGGGGTAGAAATGCATGGCTTTACCGGCAAATATCACAGCAGGTCAGGACAGTAATGTCCTTACAATTGCTGCTTCCAACAACAAGGGATTGCTGGTCCGCTTCTTGAATGAGCAGGTGGAGGATGGCTTTTATACCTTGGTCATCGACTACTTAAAGGACAGCAACTTTGACCTTGCCAACATGATGGTTGACGAGGAGGTAAAGGCGCAATGTACGAAGCTGTATGAGCTCGGTGCATTTGTGGACGAAAACATCAAGGCTACGGGAAGGTATGAGATTGAGGAGTGGATCGAGCCGTTGTTCCATTTTGTGTACGGCGACATCAATCCTTCGGATATCGATGCACAGATCTCCACATCCGGCATTTACCGTTACAGCATTTGGCTGATCTACCTGTATCAGCGTGAAAAATTCGGCGAGGCAATGCGCCTGATCGGCGAGCGCATCGCACCGCTTCTCATTAATCTGAGCTATCAGATCTTAGAGGATGATGACCGCCCAAAGAACTTCGACAAGGCGATCATGGGTTACCTCGACCTGATCAACGTGGTCATGGAGATGGGACTCTCCTCGGCTGAGGCAAATTCCGAAGCTTACATGAACAACCTCGAAGTCCTGTTCGACTACGTGGTGGAGGATCCGCACATCGGAAACGATTACAAGATCCAGTTCTCCATCGGCCTGTTCAATGCCTATATCAGCAATCGTGATTTCAACAAGGCATTTGAGTTCTACGGCCTGAATGCAGAGTTTATCCCGATCGATAATATGTCCGTTTACGAGAGCTTCAAGGAGCTGATCAGAAACACCAATTCCGCGCAGAACACCAGCGTGCTCTCGAGAAGCGTGATCAACGCCATCTCCAAGCAGGAGATCTACAACAAGCGTATCGATACCCTGATCTCGGAGGTTTCCTCCTTCGTGAGAAAGGTATATCTCTATATCGAAAACGAGCCCGACATGAAGAAGAACCTGCAGATCCTCGGCGCGGGTGCTGCCTTGAAGGACAAGGCAAACCTCTTTGAAGGTCTGTACGAGTACAACCTCGTATTCTACGATTGCGGGATCAAGGAGCTGGTTAACCAGGATCTTTCCACCCGTTCGTGGGAGGAGAAGTATGAGATCCTCGACCTGCTCTATACCACATTGAATGTTATCTTTGACGGCTACAACGTATACGAGATCTCCAACAAGATCGAGCACCAGTACGTGGAGCTTACCTGGATCGGCGCTTACGTAAACGCGAACCCCACACTCTTAAAGCTGTTCTTCTCAGTGAAGGAAAAGATCAAGGCTTTCAAGGTGCGTAAGAACTCCATCCTCGAGAAGTCAAAGACCAATTACGAGATCAAGCAGATGATCGATGATCGCCAGAAGGCACTGGTATTCATGGCCGCAGAGGACATGATCGTGAACGGTTTAAACGGCGGTCGTGTGAACATCATCAACAATAACTATGATCCGAAGATCGCGGAGCGTTACCTGATCAAGACCTACGTCGAGATCCAGGTACCGGCGAAGTACAAGAAGCCGGAAGTTCAGCAGTCCGGCGGAAAGCTGTTCGGAAAGTCCTCGGCACCTTCCATGGATCCGGATTTAAAGCGTCTCCTCTCAGATACCAAGATCGAGGAAATGCTCTTAAAGTCCGAGTGGCTGTGGTACCAGTATCAGGACAAGGGTCACGACCAGCAGACTCCGGAGGAGGCTACCTACAGCGTGATCTGTCTTGTCAAGGTTGTGGAGAAGCTGCTTGACAAGAAGGCCGGAAGCACCGCATCCAGCCTGCCGACACCGAACAAGAAGGTCATCATCACAAAGACCGGTAAGGTGATCGAGCTCTCGGATGAGGGCGTACAGGCAGATCCGACCAAGCAGGGCAGCACATCACTTGCACCTACCGTGATCGAGAACCTGAACAATATCGTGGTTTCCTTAAAGGATAAATCCGACGAGAACGTGGACTATGTGAAGGCTTACGTCAACGACTGGCTCGACACCATCGTACAGGCGAAGTTCGACAAGAACACCATGATGCCGCTCTACGAGGCAGAGGAGCTTCGTACCAAGACGCTGCAGGTGATCAAGAAGCTGCGCGCGGATCTTCTGTAAGATCAATCTCATATCAAACACAAAAAAACCTTTATATAACTGGGAGGTGCCCTATGACACCTCCCTTTCTACTTTATGGTAAGCCCATGGAAAAAGTTGATAAGAATTCAATCACATCCGCGGACATCACACGCTTTGACATCGAGGAGGAATTAAAAAAGATCCCGAAGGAACCCGGCGTGTATCTGATGCATGACAAGCACGACGAGATCCTCTATGTGGGAAAGGCGCTGTCGTTGCACAGTCGGGTACGTCAGTATTTTCAAACCGGGCACGGCCACGGCGGATCCTTAAAGATCGCGAGGATGGTCAGCCAGATCGCGTGGTTTGAGTACATCGTGACCTCCTCCGAGATGGAGGCGCTGGTCCTTGAATGCAATCTGATCAAGGAGTACCGGCCGAAGTACAATACCATGATGACGGACGATAAGGGGTACCCCTACATCCGTGTCACGGTGGAGGATGCATTTCCGCGCGTGCTGTACAGCCACAACATGAAGCGCGATAAGTCACGGTATTTCGGACCCTTCACAAACGCGGGGGCCGTGCACGATACCATCGAGCTCATCAACAAGCTTTACAAGCTGAAGACCTGCAACAAGAAACTACCGCGGGATATCGGAAAGGAACGCCCCTGCCTCTATCACCAGATCGGACAGTGCACGGCGCCCTGCAGCGGTGCGGTGAGCGCGGAGGAATACAGAAAACAGATCGACGGCGCCATCTCGTTCTTAAACGGCAACCATAAAGACATTTTGAAGTCTCTCGAGGAGCAGATGCGGGAATATGCCGCGTCTCTGGAATTCGAAAAGGCCGCCGAGGCAAGGGATCTGATGGAGAGCGTGAAGCACATCTCCGATAAGCAGCAGATGAGCAGTACGGAGGGCGAGGACAGAGATATCATTGCCTACGCGGCGAACGAAACCGATGCGGTGGTGAGTGTGTTCTTTGTCCGGGGCGGCAAGCTGCTTTCCAGAGAACATCACCACATGCGCGCGACCGTCGAGGACGCGGAGGCAGAACTCCTCGCCGCATTTATCAAGCAGTTTTACACGGGTATCCCCTATCTTCCGAAGGAGATCCTGGTGCCTGCGGAGCCCGCGGAGCGCGAGATGCTGGAAAACTATCTGTCGGACCGCCGGGGGAGCCGGGTCACCATCGGTATCCCGCAGCGCGGGGATAAGCGGCGCATCATGGAGATGGCCACGGAGAATGCGAGACTGGTCCTTTCGCAGGACATGGAGCGGATCAAGCGCCAGGAGAAACGCACCTTGGGCGCGGTCCGGGAGATCGCCTCGCTGATCGGCGTGGAGAAGGCAAGCCGTATGGAGGCCTTCGATATCTCGCACATTTCAGGCACGCTTTCCGTTGCATCCATGGTGGTGTTTGAGGACGGAAAGCCGAAGAAGAATGCCTACAGAAAATTCCGCCTGAGCGGCGATATCGGCAATGATGACTACGCATCCATGAAGGAGGTCCTGTCACGCCGGTTTACGGACGAGCGGATGGAGGTGCTTCCGGATGTCCTGATGATGGACGGCGGACGCGGCCAGGTGAATATCGCTACCATGGTGCTTGATTCCCTGGGACTTGACATCCCGGTGTGCGGTATGGTAAAGGACGACAACCATCGCACCCGCGGTCTTTACTATAACAACAAAGAGGTGGAGTTTCCGAAAAACAGCGAGGCACTTCTGATGGTGACCGCACTGCAGGACGAGGCACACCGCTTTGCCATTGAGTATCACAGGAAGCTAAGGGCGAAAAATCAGGTGCGCTCTGTGCTCGACGAGATTCCCGGTGTCGGACCCGCAAGGAGAAAGGCGCTTTTGAAGGAGTTTAAGGATGTGGAACATATCCGCGAGGCGGAGCTTGAGGCGCTGACGCGTGTGGTGCCGAAGACCACTGCGGAAGCAGTATACGAATTTTTCAGGAGATAATCATGTTAAGAAAGCTTTATCCGAGAGAGTATTACACTTCGACTTATATCATAGATTTTGACAAATATCGTCGCATGGGCTATAAGGCCGTGCTCTTTGATATCGACAACACTTTGGTGGAGCATGATGCGCCGGCAAACGACGCGGCAAAAAAGCTGATGTACAAGCTGATGCAGCTCGGTTTTTCCGTGGGCTATATCTCAAACAACGATGAGGAGCGTGTGGAGAGCTTCCGCCAAGCCGTGCTCGACAGCATGCCTGTGGAGGAGGGAAAGGAAAACCCTTACGAAGACCGCATCATTTATATCCACAAGGCCGGAAAGCCGCTTCCGAAGGGGTATCGCGCCGCTATGGAACGGCTGAACACCTATGAGAAAAACACGATGTTTGTGGGAGACCAGCTCTTTACGGACATCTGGGGCGCCAACAACGCAAAGATCAGAAGCGTGCTTGTGCAGCCTATCGCAAAGCATGAGGAGATCCAGATCGTGTTAAAAAGGATCCCCGAGAAGCTGATCCTGTTTTTATACAGGAGAAAGCATAAGCTAAGGGATCGGGGGTAGATCCGAAAAAGGCGACAGACTGCGCTTTAAGATGCCCTTCATATACGCAATGGCGATACCGTAGTTTGTGATGGGAACGCCCTGCGCCTTTGCCCGTGCGTAGCGGGACTGTGCCTCGGCGGGATTTTGCATACAGGCACCGCAGTGGATGACCAGTCGGAAGCCGGAAAGATCCGCGGGAAACTCTGCACCGGAGGAGAATGAAAACTCGGGGGTTACGCCCGTGAATTCTCTGATCCAGGCCGGCAGCTTTACCGTGCCGATATCCTCACACTGTCTGTGATGGGTACAGCCCTCGGCGATCAGGATCCGATTGCCGTCCTTGATGCTCTTTAAGACGGACGCGCCCTCCACGGAGGGGACGAGATTTCCTTTAAATCGCGCCATCAGGATGGAGAAGGACGTGAGTGCGATATTTTGCGGTACCGTTTTCGCAACCTTTCCGAACACCTGAGAATCCGTGATCACCATGCGCGGCGGCTCCTTCAGTGCCGTTAATGCAGAGGAAAGCTCCGTATCCCGGCAGACGATCGGAAGCGCGCCGGCCTCCAAAGCATCGCGGATCACCTGCTGCTGGGGCAGGATCAGGCGGCCCTTCGGCGCGGAGGCGTCGATCGGGACGACGAGCACAAGTGTGTCCCCGGGAGCTACAAGATCGGCGACAAGAGGACCGGTTTGCTCCGCCGTTTCACCGGCCTTGATCAGCGCCGCTTTTAATTTTTCAAGTCCTTCTCCGGTTTTTGCGCTGACAAAAACATGAGGGATGTCTGTTTCATCCGCCGTTTCGGTTGTATCGGAAAGATCCGATTTGTTATAAGCGATCACGCAGGGAAGCCTGCGTTTTTTTATTTCGGCAAGCAGTCCTCTGTCCGTATCCGAAAGCCCGATCGTGACGTCTGCGACAAGCACCGCAAGCTCTGCGGTGTCGAGCGCGCGCATGGTCTGCTCCACGCGTGCTTCTCCCAGAGCTCCCGTGTCGTCCGCACCCGGGGTGTCGATCAGGACCACGGGTCCGAGCGGCAAGAGCTCCATGCTTGTTTTTACGGGGTCCGTCGTGGTGCCCGGCGTATCGGATACCACGGAGCGGGACTGCCCGGTGATGGCGTTGACAAGGCTTGATTTTCCTGCGTTTCGGCTGCCAAAAAAAGCGATATGCTTCCGTACGCCCGCAGGTGACAGGTTCATGCTCATTTTTTCTCCTTTTCTAAAAACGGAAATCCCTTGCGTTACCGTTTCGGATCTCCTGCAGGTGCTCTCTTGTAAGCGAGAGGACCTTCGGATTTGTGATGTCTTTCAGGCTCTCTTCGATCAAAAGCCGGCCGGCCTCTGCCGTGGCAGGGGATGCGTAATCCGTCAGATACTCCTCTAAGGTCATTAGCGCATTGGGCAGGCAGCAGTTTTGAATCTGTTTTGCCTTGCACAGGGCCATAAAGCGGTCTCCCGTGCGGCCCTCCCTGTAGCAGGCTGTGCAGAAGGAGGGAAGATGGTTTAACTCGATCAGCCAGTGCACTACCTCGTCCAAGCTGCGTCTGTCGGAGACATCAAACTGTACCGTATCCTCCGGGCGTTCCTCCGTGGTATAGCCGCCCACCGAGGTTCTCGATCCGCCGGAGATCTGGGAAATACCGAGCTCCAAAACGCGCCTTCTTGATTCCTGAGACTCTCTTGTGGAGACGATCATGCCGGTGTAGGGCACTGCGATGCGGATGCAGGCCACCAGCTTGGCGAAGATGTCATCATCGATGGTGTTTGCGAACTCGCCCGGATCCACATCCTCGGCCGGGCAGACCCGCGGCACGGAGATGGTGTGGGGCCCCACACCGAAGACAGCCTCCAGGTGTTCGGCATGCATCAGGAGTCCGGCGAATTCATAGCGGTATTTATCGAGTCCGAACAGCACGCCGAGTCCCACATCGTCAATACCGCCCTCCATGGCTCTGTCCATGGCCTCGGTGTGGTAGGCATAGTTACTCTTCGGCCCTGTCGGATGTAACGTTTCGTAGGAAGATTTGTGGTAGGTCTCCTGGAACAGGATGTAGGTGCCGATCCCGGCATCATGGAGTTTTTTATAGTTTTCGACCGTGGTCGCGGCGATGTTCACATTCACACGCCGGATCGCGCCGTTTTTGTGCTTTACGGAGTAGATGGTGTCGATGCTCTCCAAGATATACTCTATGGGATTGTTCACGGGGTCCTCGCCGGCCTCGATGGCAAGACGCTTGTGACCCATATCCTGCAGGGCGATCACCTCATCCCTGATCTGTTGCTGCGTGAGCTTGACTCTCGGAATGTGCTTGTTTTTTCCGTGATAGGGACAGTAGGTGCACCCGTTGACGCAGTAGTTTGAAAGATAAAGCGGCGCGAAGAGCACGATGCGGTTCCCGTAAAAGGCCTGCTTGATCTCCCTTGCCAGCCGGAAGATCTCCTCGTTTTTATCGGGGAGCTCACAGGCGAGCAGCACGGAGGCCTCGCGGTGCGAAAGCCCCTTCATCTCGCGGGCTTTTTTTAAGATCGCGTCGATCACCGCCGCGTTGTCCTTGTTTTCATCCGCATAGGCGAGAGAGGAAAGGATCTCCCCGTCGTCTATGAATTCCTCTGCCTTCTTTGATTTTACGTCGTACATGATTCCGTCTCCTTTTTATAATCCCCGCGATCGACCACGATCCGGCAGCCGACCGAGTTTATACGCTTTTGCAGGCAATTCATGCATTCCGCGGCTTCCTCGCCGGTGCAGACCTTGCCGTCGTACAGCTTGTATTTTTCACGAACCCCTCTTGGAGAAAGGTTCGGCATAACCACATTTGCCCCGGCCAAAAGGCCGAGCTCCCGCCCCTGCGGGTGGATGGTTGCAAGCGCCGTCGTAGCCGGGAGCAGCACCTGCGGAAGCATCAGCCGGATCAGGGAGAGCAAAAACAGGGTCTGCTCAAGGCTTCCGGCCGGTCGATCGGAAAACGGGGTATCCGCATGCGGGATGAAGGGGCCGATCCCCGCCATTTGTGGGGAGAGTTCCTTTAAAAAGAGCAGATCCTCTACCAGGCAGTCCGTTGTCTGATAGGGGCTTCCCACCATGAAGCCCGCACCGACCTGAAAGCCGATCTCTTTTAAGTCATACAGGCAGCGCTTCCTGTTATCCAAACGGAGCGCGGCGGGATGCAGCCGTTCGTAATGTGCCGGATCTGCCGTCTCGTGCCGCAGCAGATAGCGGTCGGCACCGGCTTTATAAAGCGTACGGTAGCTTTCCTTTGATCGCTCGCCCACGGAGAGCGTCACGGCACAATCCGGATAAGTGTCCTTGATGCGTTGCACCAATGTGCAGAGGTATTCGTCCGTAAGGTGCGGATCCTCGCCGCCCTGGAGCACAAAGGTGCGAAAACCGAGCTCATAGCCATGCGCACAACAGTCTAGGATCTCGCTTTCGGTTAAACGGTAGCGGTCGGCGTTTTTGTTGCCCGTCCGGATCCCGCAGTAATAGCAGTCGTTTTTGCAGTAGTTTGTAAATTCGATCAGCCCGCGGACATACACCTCATCGCCGTAGATCCGTCGCCTGACGGCTACCGCGCGTTCGGCGGCATAAGAGGCGGTATTGTCGTCCCTTTGCAGAAGAAGCGTTTTCCATTCCTCCGCCGTAAGTGCGTGATGTATTTCTAACTTGTCGATCAGTTCTTTTGCTTCCACAGGCGTACTCCGTGTTTCGTTCTTTACAACGTTTCCATTCTACCACAAACCTTGCGGATTGTAACGTCCTACAAAGCAAAAAATCATTTTGTGAGCGGCGGTTTTGTGGTATGATAGAGGGCAAAGACAGCGAAAAGAGGTGTTGAAGAAATGAGAGCGGTTTATCTTGAGGCAGGTGCGGTGAGCAGGGGAGACATTTCCTTTGTGCCGATCACCGACGTGGTCGAAACGAAGTTTTTCGAGAATACGACGGAGGCGGACAAATATGAGCATATCGGGGACGCGGAGATCGTCTTTTCCAACAAGATCATCTTTGACGAGGAGACCTTCACCCGGCTGCCGAATTTAAAGTACATCGGTGTGTGCGCCACGGGCTACAACGTGATCGATGTGGAGGCGGCGAAGCGCCACAACGTGACCGTGACCTTTGTCCCGGCTTACAGCACCGAGTCTGTGTGCCAGCTCGCCTGGGGGCTGATCCTTGAATGCGCGGATCACATCTGCCTGCACAACGAGAGCGTGAAGCGGGGAGACTGGGTGAAATCCGAGACCTTCTGCTACTGGGCGGCTCCGGTCACGGAGCTTTGCGGGAAGACCATCGGGATCATCGGCTACGGCAATATCGGAAGACGTGTGGCGGAGGTTGCAAGGGCCTTTCGGATGCAGGTACTTGTCCACACGGCGCACCCGGAAAAGTACGAGGCACCGGAGGGAATCCGATTTGTAGCGCTCGATGAGATCTTTGCACAGTCGGATGTCATCTCGCTGCACTGTCCCATGACGAAGGATACGGAGCAGCTCATCCGGAGAGAAAACATCGAAAAAATGAAGGACGGGGTGATCCTGATCAACGTGTCGCGGGGAGGACTCGTGAACGAACAGGATTTGGCGGATGCATTGAGAAGCGGAAAGGTCGCTGCTGCAGGCGCCGATGTGGTAAGCTTTGAGCCGATGAAAGGGGATAATCCTCTGCTTACCGCACCCAATATGTGCATCACGCCGCACATGGCCTGGGCGAGTGTGGAGGCGAGAACCAGGCTGATCGAAACGGTGGCGGAAAACCTGCGGGCTTATTTGTCCGGAGAACGGAAAAATGTCTTGTGATTGCTTGTAAAATATAGTAAAATCAAGGTAGTTATACGGTTTTTTCCGGGGGGATTTACATGGAGAAATACAGATACAATGAGGCGGAAGCCTCGATCATGGAAAAGAGCGCGGTACCCTTTGCCGTTTACCAGTTTTTGGATGAACGGGTGGTTACCGTGTTGCTTTCTGCGGGCTTTTATGAATTGTTCGGTTTCGGGAGCCGGAAGGAAGCCTTCTATGCCATGGATAATGATATGTACAAGGACGTACATCGGGATGATGCGGCGAGGGTCGCAGACGCCGCGATTCGGTTTGCCAAGGAGGGCGAAGAATACAATGAGGTCTATCGCCTGATGCGAAACGGGGAATACAGGGTGATCCATGCCTTCGGCAGACATATCTATCCGGAGGAGGGTGTGCGGCTCGGCATGATCTGGTATGTGGATGAGGGAGTCTACTCCGGAGGAGCGGCTATAGATCAGAACGCGCTGGTGCACGATTTCAGCATTTCACTCCGCGAGTCGGGACTGCTTCGAAAGACGAATTACGATTTTCTGACCGGTCTTCCGAATATGACGCATTTCTATGACCTTGCGAGGGTAAGCCGGGATCTCGTGATCGTTTCCGGCGGGGAGTGCGCACTCGGTTATGCCAATTTAAACGGGCTTAAGTATTACAATAAAAAGTACGGTTTTGCGGAGGGGGATAAGGTTCTGATCGCCTTCGCCGAGCTTATGGTCAAGTATTTTTCTCTGGAAAACACCTGCAGGATCGGCCAGGATAATTATGCGTTTTTCTCCGAACGGGATCACCTGGAGGGAAAGCTCCAGGCGCTCTTTGCGGAGTTTGATTCGATGTTCGGAGAGCGGAAGATTTCCGTCAGGGTCGGTCTGTATCCGTCCTCCATGGGAATCGTGGACGCGAGTCTCGCCGTTGACCGGGCTCGATTCGCAAGTAATTATTTGCGTGATACACATTCCTCCGCCTATCTGTTTTTCAATGAATCCATGCTCGAGTACGAGACCAATCGTCTGTACGTGATCGAGAATCTTGATAAAGCGCTTGCGGAAAACTGGATCTGCGCCTATTATCAGCCCATCGTGCGGGCCGCAAACGGCAGTGTGTGCGATGAGGAGGCTCTGGCCCGCTGGATCGATCCCGAGAAGGGAATGCTCTCGCCGGCGGATTTCATTCCGATCCTGGAGGATGCAAACCTGATCTACAAGGTTGATCTCCATATGGTAGATCTGATCCTGGAGCGGATGGAGGAGCAAAAGCGAGAGGGGCTCTATGTGGTCCCGATCTCCGTGAACCTTTCGAGGACCGATTTTGACGCCTGTGACATCGTAGATGAGATCACAAAACGCGTGGATGCCGCCGGGATCGACAGAGACCGCCTCACCATAGAGATCACGGAGAGCGTGGTCGGCAGCGATTTCGAATTCATGAAGACGCAGGTGGAGCGTTTCCAGAGCCTCGGCTTTAAGGTCTGGATGGACGATTTCGGTAGCGGGTATTCCTCGCTTGATCTGCTTCAGACCATGCATTTTGACCTGGTCAAGCTGGATATGCGGTTTATGAAGCAATTTGACAAGAGTGAAAGAAGCAGGGTCATCGTGACAGAGCTTGTGAAGATGGCTTTGGGTCTCGGAGTCGACACTGTGTGCGAAGGCGTGGAAACCTTAGAGCAGGCGGAGTTTTTGCGAGAGGTCGGCTGTACCAAGCTGCAGGGCTTTTATTATTGCAAGCCCGTGCCCTTTGAGGAGGTTGTAAACCGCAACAGACAAGGCATCCAGATCGGTTTCGAAAATCCGGAGGAGGCCGATTACTTCGCATCGCTCGGGTGCATCAATCTCTATGATATCGCGACGGTCGCGCATGACGATTCCGATACCATGGATCACTATTTCAACACCATGCCCATGGCGATCCTGGAGATAAACGATGAGGCGATCCGGATCGTGCGCTGCAACCGGACCTATCGGGAGTTTTTGGAACGAATCTATGGCTTTGTCGATATCGGCACCTGGGCCCCGTTTGATCTGTTCGAGGGCGGGAATGCGGAAGGCTACACGAGTTCCGTGCGAAGATGCGCGAAGGAAGGCGGCAGGCTGTTTACGGATGAGCGGTTTTCGGAGGATGCGACCGCGCGGCTTCTTATGCGCAGGATCGCGAAAAACCCGGTCACAGGAGTGGTGGCCTGTGCGGTCGTGATCCTGGAGCTGGTTAAGGGTAAATGACGACGAGATGTGGAGGCATATTGAGATAAGGGACAAAAGACCATGGCAGATAATCATATGATCTTTAACAAAATAGCAGAAGCACTTTTGGTGGATTATACAGGCGTATACTATGTAAATGCCGTGACAGACGAGTACCAGTGGTATTCGGTCAACGCGGATTTTCATTCTCTGAAGCTCGAGCAGGGCGGGGATGATTTCTTTAAAAACCTGATCCGCGATGCGAAGCAGGTGATCTATCCCGAGGATCTGCATATCTTTACGGAGGACATCCAGAAGGACAATCTGATCCGTTTACTCAAGGATGATACCATGGAGCGCATCGAATACCGTCTGATGATCGACGGTAAGCCGGTGTGGCATGCACTTCGTCTGATCCGCGGTGCGGAGGAAGGCGAGGACGATTATTTCGTGCTCGGCGTGATGAACATAGATGAAGAACACCGCAGGCGTTGCGAAGCCAAAAAAAACGAGAGAGAGCGGCGTATCTATAATCAGATCGCGGAACGTCTGGCAGAACATTACGACGTGATCTACTACGTCAATATGGAGGTCGGAAATTATATAGAATTTAAGGATACCGATATATACGGTGCTCATGATATTCAGGAGGCCGGGGAGGACTTCTTTGCCGATGCGCAGAGAAATGTCGGACTGCTGGTTCATCCCGAGGACAAGGCCCGTGTAAAAAACCTGCTGACAAAGGATTATCTGATCACCAAGCTTGAAACGAGAAAGCAGTATTTGACGGATTACAGGCTCGTGGTGAATGGGGAGTCCAGGTCCACGCGCTTTACCGCCTCCTGGGCGGCGGATCACGTGCATATGATCATTTGTGTGGAGGACAGGGAAGAGGATGTCAGAAAAGAGCATGAGCATTTAAAAGAGCTGAAGATGGCAAACGATCTCGCCAGACGGGACGAGCTCACCGGCATCCGAAATACGACGGCTTACTATGAGCTTGTGGACAGTATGCAGGAGAAGATGGATCATCACAAGAACCGTCCCTTTGCCATTGTGGTCTGCGACGTGAACGACTTAAAGATCATCAATGACACCAAGGGACATAGGGCAGGGGATGAGTGTATCCGTGACGCCTGCCGCCTGATCTGCAGCATCTTTGCCCACAGCCCGGTGTTCAGGGTCGGCGGAGATGAGTTTGTGGCAGTGCTCTCGGGCGCGGACTACGATGACCGAAAGGCATTGCTCACAAAGATCAGAGGCAAGGTGATCGAGCATTTGAGCATCGGTGAAGGCCCGGTGGTCGCATGCGGCATGGCGGAGTTCAACGCCGAGGAGGACCATCTTGTCAGCACTGTATTTGAACGTGCCGATTCCTCCATGTATGACAATAAACAGAACTTAAAGCGCAGGAAGCTCTCCATGGACAGCTATGCCTTAAAGACGCGAGAGTTCAAGCGCGTGCCGGTGGAACGAAAGAATAAGCTGGACACATTGTTTGATGCGATCTCCACGGTGGCGGAGGGCAATTATGTCTATGTCTGTGATATGAAGTATGATTATTCCCGCTGGTCAAAATCCGCGGTGGACACCTTCGAGCTGCCGTCGGAGTATATGTACGGGGCCGGAGACCTCTGGGAGGAGCATATACATCCGGACGATAAAAAGGCCTATCACGACGGGATCACCATGATCTTTTCCGGGGCTGCCGGCGATCATGATATGCAGTATCGTGTAAAACGTCCGAGCGGAGAGTTTGATGTGTGTACCTGCCGCGGCTTTGTGATCCGTACCCCCCAGGGAGAGCCGGAATATTTTGCCGGGTCCATTCGCAATCACGGTATTCAGGGACACGTGGATACGCTGACGGGTCTTCGGAATCAGTACGGTTTCTTCGAGGATCTGCAGTCCAACATCAACCGTTCCGCAAGCGTGAGCGTCTGCATGGTAGGTCTTTCCAATTTCTCGGGCATCAACGAGATCTTCGGTTATCACTTCGGAAACCGCGTGCTGCAGTCCTTCGGTCGGACACTGTACAATTACGTGGGAAGAACGGGTCATGTATACCGCTTGGACGGCACGAAATTTGCCGTTATGAGCAATTCCCTGTCTTCGAAGGAAATGACGATCAAATACGATAATTTCCGCGAGGAGAGCCGGCAGGGCAGATCCGTGGACGGCAGAAATGCCATCTTGGATCTCTGCGGCGGCATGATCCATGTGGATAAGTTTGATATCGACTCCCAGACGGTCTATGCGTGTCTGAATTATGCATATAAAGAATCCAAGACGAAAAAGCGCGGCGAGCTTGTGGAGTTTTACAATGACTTAAACGATACAAACCGGCAGAGGATCGAAAAGCTGCAGGCCATCCGCGGTTCCATCATGCGCGGCTGTGAGGGCTTCTTCCTGATGTTCCAGCCGGTTGTGGAAGCGGATACCGAGCGACTGATGGGGGTTGAGGCCCTGCTTCGCTGGAAGAACGACACCTACGGTTTGGTGCCGCCGGATCATTTCATCCCGCTTCTCGAAGCGGATCCCCTCTTCCCGACCCTCGGGGAGTGGATCCTGAAAGAGGCCTTAAAGGTCGGCAAGGAGATCCTGAAGGATCATCCCGATTTTATTATGAATGTAAACCTTTCCTATACACAGCTGGAGAAGCCGGATTTCACCGACATGGTGGTGGATGCGCTTCACGAGGCGGATTTCCCGCCGAATCACCTCTGCCTCGAGGTGACGGAGCGCTGCAGGCTGCTTGATATGGGACTGTTAAAGAACGTGATCATCAGCATGAAGGCGCGCGGGATCCGCATTGCGCTGGACGATTTCGGCACGGGCTTTTCCTCCATCGGTCTGGTCAAGGATCTGCCCTTTGACAGCATCAAGATCGACAGGTCCTTTGTTCAGAGGATCGAGGATGACGAGAAGGAGCGCGAGCTGATGAAGCATTTCTCCGGACTTGCATCCACGTTCGGCGCGCGTGTCTGTGTGGAGGGTATCGAGACCGAGGGTATGCGTGACATCCTGCAGCGCTTCCGCGTGGAGAGCTTCCAGGGATACTATTACGCAAAGCCGCTTTTGTATGATGATTTATTAGAATGGTCGAAGGGAAGATCTTAGGAAATGTGGATCGCGGACAACTGGAAGGATTATGAGATCATAGATACCTCGGACGGCGAAAAGCTGGAACGCTGGGGAGATTATATATTGCTGAGGCCGGACCCGCAGGTGCTCTGGAGCATGGAGAAAAAGAATCCTGCGTGGAAGCACTTAAACGGTCACTATCACAGGAGCAGCAAGGGCGGCGGCGACTGGGAATTCTTTTCCCTCCCCGAGCAGTGGGATATCCGCTACGACTTAAGGATCGGGAAGAGACTGACCTTCAACCTGAAGCCCTTTGCATTTAAGCACACGGGGCTGTTCCCCGAGCAGGCGGTCAACTGGGAGTGGTTCTCCGGCCTGATCGCACGGGAAAAGGAAAAGCATCCGGACAGAAAGCTCAAGGTATTAAATCTCTTTGCCTACACCGGCGGGGCTACGGTTGCCGCGGCGGCTGCAGGTGCGGAGGTCACTCATGTGGATGCGGCCAAGGGTATGGTGACCTGGGCGCGGGAGAATGCGGTAAGCTCGGGCCTCGGTGAGGCGCCCATCCGCTGGCTCGTGGATGACTGTGTCAAGTTTGTGGAGCGCGAGCTCAGGCGCGGCAATCACTACGACGGGATCATCATGGATCCGCCCTCCTACGGGCGCGGACCCAAGGGAGAGATCTGGAAGCTGGAGGAAAAGATCCATGCCTTTATCAGGCTGACCTCCGAGCTCCTTACAAAGGATTCCCTGTTCTTTTTGGTAAATTCCTACACCACCGGCCTTGCACCGGCGGTGCTTACCTATATGATATCCACGGAGGTTGCCGGCAAGTTTCCCGGTACCGTGGAGGCGCAGGAGATCGGGCTTCCCGTGACAGAGACGGGGCTGGTGCTTCCCTGCGGCGCGGCAGGCCGCTGGCAGAAAAAGGATTGAGAGGGCAGTTCCTTCAATGAGTACGGAACAGACAAAACAGGTTAAGATCGGATCAAGAAACGCCGACCGTCAGAAAAATGTGTTTAATCTGGCGGTCGTTGCTTTGATGGTGATCCTGCAGTTTGCGCTGATCATTTTGATCTACGGTGCCATGAGCGACTACGTGACCTACTGGCGCGCAGGCTCCATTACACTGTCTGTTTTTGTGGTCATCTACATTGTGAACAAGCAGGATAATCCGGCCTATAAGCTGGCCTGGTGCGTGCTCGTGATGGCGGTTCCGCTGGTGGGCGGCGCGCTCTACGTGATGCTCGCGGGTAACCGTACGAGAAAGAAATTTATCAAGCGCGCGCAGCAGCATCATCTGGACACCTTTAAGTTCATGCCGCGCGATGTGAACAACCGTCTGGAGATCCGGGAGCTTTCCAAGAGTGCCAGTGTGCAGGCCGAGTACATCTCGCAGACGGCCGGGTATCCCGTTTATAAGAATACGGCAGTCAGGTATTTTTCCCTCGGTGAGGATAATTTCACAGCTCTGCTTACCGAGCTTGAAAAGGCGAAGCACTACATCTTTATGGAGTATTTCATCATCAAGCAGGGCGAGATGTGGGACAAGGTGAAGGAAATCCTCATCAAAAAGGCAAAGGAAGGCGTGGATATCAGGCTCATCTACGACGGGCTCGGCTGCGCCATGTATGTGCCCAAAAGGTTCATCACCGAGATGCGGCACTACGGGATCCGCGTGGTACCCTTTAACCCCATCGCGCCTGTCATCAACATGCGTCAGAACAACCGGGACCACAGAAAGATCACCGTGATCGACGGTCATACCGGCTTTACGGGCGGCATCAATCTGGCGGATGAATATATCAACCTGACGCAGCCCTTCGGCCATTGGAAGGACACGGGCATCATGCTGAAGGGGGAGGCGGTCTGGTCGCTCACGCTCATGTTCCTGCAGACCTGGCATATGTTGACTAATGAAGTAGACGACTACTCCAAATATGAGCCCATGGTGTATAAGCGCACGCCGAACTACGGCGACGGCTACATCCAGCCCTACGGTGATACACCGGTGGATGACGAGATCGTGGGCGAGAATATATACCTGAACATGATCAATAAGGCCAAGCGTTACGTGTACATCATGACGCCTTACCTGATCGTGGATAACGAGATGATCACGGCGTTAACGATCGCGGCGAAGAGTGGGATCGATGTGCGTATCATCACACCGGGGGTACCGGACAAAAAGATGGTCTATCTCGTGACACAGTCGTACTATTATGAGCTCGTGAAGGCGGGCGTGAAGATCTACCAGTACACGCCGGGCTTTATTCACGCAAAGACCGTGGTGGCCGATGATAAGGTGGGAACCGTGGGAACCATCAATTTCGATTACAGGAGCCTGTATCTGCATTTTGAGTGCGGTGTGTGGATGTTTAATTCGGGAGTCCTCTATGAGATCAAGGATGATTTTGTGAATACACTGAAGCAGTGTGAGGAGATCACGCTTGAAAAGCTTGAAAAGACCGGCGCGGTAAAGAAGATCTGGCAGGCGATCCTGAGACTCGTTGCGCCGATCCTATGAGGTTTCCTCCGGGAAGAAATGATAGGGGAGATATACGATCCCGTACAAGATCGCGGCGAGGATCACGGCGGTGATCACATCGACGAGGGAGTGCTGCTTTAAGAGCACGGTGGACATGAGAATAAATACACAAAGGAGCGTGGACAGGCATAGGATGAGTCCGCGCTTCTTTTTGAGGCCCTTGCTCTCGAAGAGGGCGATCAGGCAGCCGAGAGTATTGAATACGTGCATGCTCGGCAGCACATTGGTGCAGGTGTCGGCCTTGTGCAGGCGTCTTACGAGCATGGAACAGAAATTGTCGCCGAAACGGATCTGACTTCTTAAGTCAGTGCCGTTGTGCCAGAGCGTGCAGACGATCAAAAAGACCGTCATACCGGAAAACATCAGGATGCACATCCGGTAAAACTCTTTTTTGGAATAGAAAAATTCGTACGCAAATACTGCGGGGACGAACAGAAACCAGATATAGTAGGGGATGATAAAGTATTCGCAGAAGGGAATCTTATCGTCGAGCGCGATGTGAACCACATGGTATTCCGTTGTCACGGTCTTTTCCAGCCACATAAACCAAGGCATGTAAATGAGCGCATACAAGAATACCCATGCATGACCGTATTTTTTTACAAAGTCTTTCATGTCACGTCGTCCCTCCTGACCAAATCATTATAGTTGAAGTGGGGGATGCCGTCAAGCATACGTCGGTACTCGGAGGTTTGACAAACAAAATAAAAGCTTGTAAGATGATGAGCAGATGCTTAAGAAAGAGGAAGGATAAGATGAGCGAAATAAAGTATCCCTGCCCATGCTGCGGGAATCTGACATTGCCGGAGCGTGCGGGAGGAACCTATGAGATCTGTCCCGTGTGCTTATGGGAGGATGATCCCGTGCAGCTTCGGGATGAGACCTATGAGGGCGGCGCAAACCGCGTGAGTCTGAAGCAGGCGAGGAAGAATTATGCTGAGTTCGGTGCCTGCGAGGAGAGCCTGAAGGATCATGTCAGGGAGCCGCTACCCGAGGAACAGGAGGGGGCCGAGTCGCATGAAGGAACAATTTGAACGGACGGCGCGCCTGCTCGGTGAGGAGGCGGTCGGAAATCTGCAGGGAAAGCGCGTGGCGGTCTTCGGTATCGGCGGCGTGGGCGGCTACCTGTGCGAGGCTCTGGTAAGAAGCGGCATCGGCGCCTTTGATCTGGTGGACAGTGACAGGGTGTGCGAGTCCAATATCAACCGGCAGATCATTGCCACGCATGCGACGGTCGGACAGTATAAGGTGGATGCGATGAAGGAGCGGATGCTCGCCATCAATCCCGAGGTAAAGGTGGAGGTCTATCGCACCTTTTTCCTGCCGGAAAATGCGGAGGACTTTCCCTTTGACCAATATGATTATGTGGCGGATGCGGTGGATACCGTGACCGCAAAGATCGCCATCATTGAGCGGGCAAAGCGGTTTAACGTGCCCGTCATCAGTGCCATGGGCGCGGGCAATAAGCTTGATCCCACGGCATTTCGCGTGGCGGATATCGAAAAGACAAAGGTCTGTCCGCTTGCGAAGGTCATGCGCAGGGAACTGAAAAACCGCGGGATCAAAGGCGTGAAGGTGGTGTATTCCGAGGAAACGCCGGTGACACCGGCGGGAGATGCGCGGACACCGGCAAGTATTGCCTTTGTACCGTCCGTGTGCGGACTGGTGATGGCCGGAGAGATAATTAAAGATCTGAAATAGGAGACAATGGGACGGTTCTTTTGTCCCCCAAAAAGAGGGGGACAAAAGAACCGTCCCATTGTCTCCCTCTGTCATTTTATTGTCACTTTGAGCGGTTATTATCAAAACAAATCAAACTTATCAAGCAAGGAGAATCCCCATGGAAATATTAAAAACAGAACACCTCAGCAAGATCTACGGCGAGGGCGAAAAGGAGGTCCGCGCGGTGGATGACATTTCCTTCTCTGTGGAGAAGGGAGAGTTTCTCGCCATCATCGGTGCGAGCGGAAGCGGAAAATCCACGCTGCTGCATCTCTTGGGCGGTGTGGACCGTCCGACAAGCGGCAAGGTCCTGATCGACGGCGAGGACATCTACGGCCTATCCGATGACAGTCTGGCCATCTTCCGACGCAGACAGGTGGGGCTTATATATCAGTTCTATAATCTTCTCCCGGTGTTGAACGCGCGCGAGAACATCACGCTTCCGCTGGATTTGGACGGCGTGGAGCCCAACCCAGAGCGGGTGGCTGACATTATCGAAAAGATGGGCCTTACCGGCAGGGAGGAGCATCTGCCCAATCAGCTTTCCGGCGGACAGCAGCAGCGTGTGGCTATCGGCCGTGCATTGATCACCAATCCTGCCATCATCCTGGCAGATGAGCTCACCGGAAACCTGGATAAGAAGGCGAGCGATGAGATCGTGGAGCTATTAAAGAGTGCCAACAAGGGCAGCGGGCAGACGGTGATCGTGATCACCCATGACCTTGAGATCGCAAAGCAGGCGGATCGCGTGATCACGATCCGGGACGGAAAAATCATAAAGGATGAGAGAAATTAAGATGGACTTTTTAAAGAGCTTTACCAAAAAGAATATCGCGCGGAACAAAAAGCGCACGATCGTCACGATCATCGGTGTCATGCTCTCGGCAGCACTGATCTGCACAGTGGCGGGTATGGCAGCAAGTCTGGTGAAAAGCCTGCAGCAAAATGCCATCGAGACAGAGGGTAACTATCATGCGACCTTTTACAATGTACCGGAAAAAGCCCTCTCTTATGTGGAAAACAACGTCCATGTGGAAAAAAGCGGAACGGTACGGGATCTCGGGTTTACCATGATACCGGGAGTCTCCTCAAAGAGCCTTTCCTGTGTGGAGATGATCGGTCTGGACCGCGGTGCCGAGGAAATGATCGCTATGAATCTTGTGAGCGGAAGATTGCCCGAGAAATCGGACGAGCTCTTGATTTCCAACGATCTGATCGAAGCCGGAGGGTGTGAGCTTAAGGAAGGAGACCGCATTACCCTGGAGGTGGGAGACCGCATGTGGAACGGCATTAAGCTTACAGCGGATATCCCGTACATCACGGAGAGCAACGCAGCGGATGTGATGGACTACGCAGCGGATGCGCTCGGAGAGAAGTTTGCCGGTGCGTTAAAGCAGGCGGAGGTCTTTGCTCAACGCGAAACAAAGACCTACACAGTGGTCGGTATCGTGAAGGGGTCACGGATCGGTATCACTAGAAGATACAGTTTATTTTTATCTGCCTATACATTTTCGGATGAGGCGATGACCGGGGAAGACGGGCATGCAGATGTCTGTGTGTTCTTTGACAAACCGAAGGAAACCGACCGGTACATGGACGAGATCGGGGAGACCTTAATGAATCTTGCCGAAGAGGGAGAGATCCCGGATTTTGGCGGCTACAGCAAGTCCGAACTCGCGCGTTTTTCCGGCGGATTAAGTGATACTTATGCGGAAACGATTTTACGGATCGTGCTTGTGATCGTGCTCGTGATCGTTGTGACAAGTGTCTTTGTGATCAGCAACAGCTTTCGTATCTCCGTGTCCGAGAAGGTGGGGCAGTACGGAATGCTTTCTTCCATCGGCGCAACGAAAAAACAGATCCGCCGCACGGTGATGATCGAGGGCCTTTACATCGGCGTGATCGGAACCGTGAGCGGGATACTACTCTCGCTTTTGGTCATGCGGATTCTGGTCGGTATCGTGAACTATCTGACCGGTGATATTATCGATTTGAAATTCTGTTTTGCCTTCCCGTGGTGGGTGGCAATCTTTACGGCAGCCATGACCGCGCTTACGATTTTCTTTTCCTGCGTTCTTCCTGCAAGGAGCGCCGCCAAGATCTCACCGATCGAGGCGATCAACGGAAGCAAAGAGGTGTTTGAAAAGCTTCGCGCAAAGAGGCTGAAGACCTCCGGACTTACCCGTCGGTTGTTCGGGATCGGCGGTGTGATCGCAAGCAAGAGCTTAAAGAGGAGCAGGAGAAAGTATCGTACCACCGTTGTCTCTCTGGTGCTCGGGATCGCGGTGTTCGTAGGCCTTTCCTCCTTTGTGGATCTTGGCTACGGCCTTGTGAATACGGAGTATAAGGATATCACCTATGATATCATCGTGCAAGAGAGCTATCGGGACCAGAGCGCATCCTCGGAAAGCGGACTGGCAGCAACAAAGGAAAAATACAAAAAGATCGCGGAGCTTCCGGATGTGGACCGGCTTTGCTATTACGGGGAAGCAGTGTTTGAAGTGTCGCAGGAAAAGTACGCATCCGATGAGTACAGCGCTTATCTTGATTCATACTATGCGCATAGTCCGGAAGCGGACGTGGAAAAAAACATCTGCATCGGACTGATCATCCTTCAAAGAGACGACTTCCGCGAGTACGCAAAAAGCCTGGGCGTTAAGGACGCGGACCCGCGCGAGACGGTCATTCTCTCGGATAATTTTGTCACAATGATCGACGGCAAAAACAAAAGGCTGCGGGCAACAAAGCTTTCCGAGGGAGATGAGATCTGCGGTGAGGTCATGGCATATGACTCCGAAGGGAGTGAACAGGCGAGCTTTACCGTTACAAAGGTGACGGAGAAACGACCGATGGGATATGAGGCCGTCTCGGAGGACGGCGGGTTTATCTTTGTCTCGGAGGATTATTTTGAAGAGCTTCCGTCGCACGTGATCGGTAGCGCTTACCTTACTTCAACTCATCCCGATCAGGCTGCGATAGCGATCTCAAAGCTTACGACAGAGGATCCGGATATGAACAATCTGTATGTGATCAACCTGGCGAAGCAGGCCGACCAGATGAAGCGTATGCTCATCATGGTGAGCATTTTCCTGTACGGATTTGTGGTCGTGATCATCCTGATCGGTGTGACCAATGTGATCAACACCATCACCACGAATATGAACCTGCGGGCACGCGAATTTGCCATGCTGAAATCCGTCGGTATGACCGGGAGAGAGTTTAATCGCATGATCCGCCTGGAAAGTCTGATGTACGGTTCGAAATCGCTTCTGATCGGTGCGCCCCTCGGGATCCTGATCTCCTACCTGCTCAACAGAGCCTTTGCCAACTCATACGTGGTCGGCTATCATATCCCGTTTGGTGCCATCCTGATCAGTGCCGTCTTTGTAGCGTTGATCGTAGGCTTTACAATGCATTATGCTCTTGGTAAAATAAACAGACAGAACATGATCGAAGTGATCAGAAAGCAGACTTTATAGGTCGTTACATTTTTGGAGGTGCGATTATGAAACTGAACGCAATGCTGGTGGAAGACAGTCCCATGATCATCAAGGGGCTTGAATATACGATGGAACAGGCGGGGTATGATGTCAGCGTGTTCATTTCGTTTGAACATGCAAAGAAGCATTTGTATGACAAGGCATATGATATCGCGGTGTTGGATGTCACCCTCCCGGATGGGAACGGCTATGAGCTCTGCAAGCTGATCAAGGAGGATCTGAAGATCCCGGTGGTCTTTCTGACGGCGATGGATTCGGAGAACGCCGTGGTAAAGGGCTTTGACGTGGGCGGCGATGATTACATCGTGAAGCCGTTCCGAAATAAGGAGCTCATCTCGCGCATGAACAATGCTTTAAAGAAATCGGGAAAGGACAAGCGGCAATTAAAGATCGGTGATGTGGAGCTTGTTGCGGATGAGAGCAGGGTTTTTGTAAAGGGCGAGGAGCTCTCGCTTTCTCCCCTGGAGTTTAAGCTTTTGCTCACGCTTTGTCAGAACGCGGGGCATACCATGACGCGGGAGATGCTCCTGGAAAAGATCTGGGATGCGGCCGGAAATTTTGTGGAGGACAACACGCTCACGGTCTATATCCGCAGGATCCGCGCAAAGCTCGGGGATGCGGATATCATACAGACCATCAAGGGCGTGGGATACAGAGTAGATCAGGATGAACAGTAAAAAGAATAAAAATACATCGGCGCTCATGTTCGTCATACCGTTTGTCCTGTGGCTGCTTCTCACGGGGGCGATGCTCTACCTAAACTACGCCTTTACAAGACACAGGATCAACGAAAACTATCGCAAGGCGGACTTTGTACTGGCAGGCAAGCTAAAAGAGACGTTTCCGGAACTCTCCGATGAGGAGATCGTGCGGGCCATCGGGTACCGCGATGACGGGAAGGATACGGCAGAGGATGCAGAAGCCTTCGCTTCGCAGGGAAAGGAGCTTCTCTCGGTTTACGGTTATGATGAAGAGTATGAGAGCGATGCGGTCAAACAGATTTTGAAAAAATCGAGTGCGGTTTCATTTGCAATCCTCTTTTTCGGATTGGCGGGGCTTTCGCTGATCTTTTACCTGCGCTTTAAGCGGCGTACGGAGGAGATCGATGAGATCACGGGCTATGTACGTCGTTTGAACGAGAAAAACTATGATCTGATGCTCGCGGACAATACGGAGGAGGGGCTGTCCCTGCTCAGAAACGAGGTCTATAAGACGACCGTGATGCTTCGTGAGATCGCAGAGAACAAGACGGAGGAGACAAAGCGTCTCTCCGCGTCCATGGAGGATATCTCGCACCAGTTAAGAACGCCGCTCGCCTCCATGAGTATCATGATCGACAACATCTGTGATGATCCGGATATGCCTGCAGAGCTTCGTAATGATTTTCTGCACGATATCTCCGGTCAGGTGAACTGGATCTCGGAGCTGGTCAATTCGCTCTTAAAGCTTGCCAAGTTTGACGCGGGTACGATTGTGATGAAGCAGGAGGAGGTCGACGCGGGCACACTGCTCGCGGATGCCGCCAAGCGCTTGGAAATCCTGATGGACGTGCGGGATGTGCATGTGGAATGGGAAGGCGGAAAAATGCCTGCCCCGGGAGAGATCGTTTTTGCCGGGGATTACAAGTGGCAGCTTGAAGCGGTCAGCAATATCATGAAGAACTGTGCCGAGCACAGCCCGGCAGGGTCGGCCCTGCATCTTTCGGCGGAACAAAACAGCATTTACACAAAGCTTGTCGTGCGGGATGAAGGAGAGGGCATCGGCAAGGAGGACCTTCGCCACATCTTCGAGCGGTTTTACAAGGCGAAGAACGCGCGGCCCGAGAGCATCGGGATCGGTCTTTCCCTTGCAAAGAGTATCGTGGAGGCCGGTCATGGATATATCACCGTGGACTCCGAGGAGGGAAAGGGAAGTACCTTCGAAATCAAGTATATGAAATAGACGAAAAAAGAAGCGTGCTGTCATCGACAGCACGCTTCTTGCTTTATTCTTTATTCTACCTTCGGGAGCTTTGCGATGGAAGCGGCGATCTCCTCGTCGCTCGGGATGTAGTCGCCCATCTCGCCGTTGTTGTATTTCTCGTAGGCAACCAGATCGAAGTAGCCGGTACCGGTCAGACCGAAGAGGATGGTCTTTTCCTCGCCTGTCTCCTTGCACTTTAAGGCCTCGTCGATGGCAACGCGGATCGCATGGGAGCTCTCCGGTGCGGGGAGGATACCCTCAAATCTCGCAAACTGCTCCGCAGCCTCGAATACGGAGGTCTGCTCCACGCTTCTTGCTTCCATGAAGCCGTCGTGGTAGAGCTGGGAGAGTGTGGAGCTCATGCCGTGGAAGCGGAGACCGCCCGCATGGTTTGCGGAGGGCATGAAGCTGCTTCCGAGGGTGTACATCTTTGCGAGCGGGCAGATCATACCCGTGTCGCAGAAGTCGTATGCGTAGGTACCGCGCGTGAAGCTCGGGCAGGATGCCGGCTCTACGGCGATGAAGCGGTAGTCTGCCTCGCCGCGAAGCTTCTCGCCCATGAACGGAGCGATCAGGCCGCCTAAGTTGGAACCGCCGCCGGCGCAGCCGATGATGATATCCGGCTTGATGCCGTATTTATCCATGGCGATCTTTGATTCAAGTCCGATCACGGACTGGTGTAAGAGCACCTGATTTAACACGCTGCCGAGCACGTAACGGTAGCCCGGGTTCTTGGTTGCGACCTCAACGGCTTCGGAGATCGCGCAGCCGAGGCTTCCGTTTGTATCCGGGAACTCGGCGAG
>CACZPL010000240.1 GCA_902783015.1 uncultured Lachnospiraceae bacterium | reverse complement strand
TAGTATCTGGAAGGACGAAGTCCGTTTCTGTCGAGGATGGTGCCCATCACATCACCGTCGGAGAACAGGATGGACGCAGGTCCGTCCCAGGGCTCCATCATGGTTGCATAGTATTGGTAGAAATCCCGTTCCTCCTGGGACAGTGTCTCATTGTGTGCCCATGGCTCGGGAATCATGATCGTCATGGCAAGCGGAAGATCCAAACCGCTCATCACAAGGAATTCCAGCGTGTTATCGAGCATAGCGGAATCCGAACCGCTCTGCGAGATGACAGGCAGCACCTAGGTCATATCCTCTGCGGAGAATTTGCCCGTGTGCATGGTCTCCTCACGGGCCAGCATCTTATCCGCGTTACCGCGGATGGTATTGATCTCACCGTTGTGTACCAGAAAACGGTTCGGGTGCGCACGGTTCCAGCTCGGCATGGTATTCGTCGAGAAACGGGAATGTACCATGGCGATTGCAGACTCATAATCCGGGTCGATCAGGTCAACGAAGAAGGTGCGAAGCTGGTTTACCAGGAACATTCCTTTATATACGATGGTTCGGCAGGAAAGGGAGGGGACATAGGTTGTGGCACTGCTCTGTTCAAACTCGCGTCTGACAATGTAGAGCATACGGTCAAAATCGATATCCTCCATCTCCTCGGCGGGACGCTCGATAAAGGCCTGCATAATGTTCGGCATACACTCTCTCGCCTTTGTACCGAGGACCTCCGGATCGGAGCTCACTTTTCTCCATGCAAGAAGCTTGAGACCTGCCTTTCTCACAATGATCTCAAACATGGATCTTGCCTGACGCATATCAAGATCGTTCTGCGGGAAGAAGAACATACCCACGCCGTACTTTCTCGGTCCCGGCAGTGTCACGCCCTGCTCGGCAAGCTTTTTCACAAAGAACTTGTGCGGGATCTGCGTTAAGATGCCCACGCCGTCACCGGTCTTTCCCTCGGCATCCTTCCCGGCTCTGTGCTCTAAGTTTTCCACGATGGACAGCGCGTCATCCACCAAGGCATGGCTTGCGCGCCCCTCCACGTCGATGATCGCACCGATTCCGCAGTTGTCGTGTTCAAAGCTGTCGCGATACAGTCCCTGTTCCCGGATCTTTTTCATTTGATCTTGCATGCTTACTTCCTCCCGTTTTTTCCGTTAAAATAGATAAAGGCACTTCAAGCTGTATGCTTGAAGCGCCTTTGCTTCCGATTCATTATAATACAATATGTCCCCATTGACATCTACGATAATATACTTCCTTTTTCATTTGATGTCAAGTGTTTTTCCGAAACTTCCGGGATTATTGACTGATCCGGTCGATCACCTGCTTCGTGATGCTCTCGATCTTTCTCACCTCGTCGTAGAGCGACTCGGACAGCTCGGCCTGGCTGCTCTGGGCCTTACTCTGATCCTTCAGGCTCTCATCCATCCGCTTGATATCCTCCTCGAAGCGTTTCAGGATATCAAGGATCTTTTCGGAGGATTCCTTCGTGTCATTTGCAAGCTTGCGCATCTCCTCGGCTACAACCGCAAAGCCGCGGCCTGTCACGCCGCTTCTTGCGGCCTCAATGGAAGCGTTCAGCGAAAGCATGTTGGTCTTGTTGGAAATATTCTGAATCTCCTTGGCAAATCCCTGGATATCGCTCACACGTTCCATGATCTGATCCGTGGACTCCTTGATGGAACCGGCGCTGGATTTGATGAGACTGTTGTAATCGTTGATGGAATCCATTTCCTTTTGCACACTCTCCACTGACTGAAGCAGATCATTGGACGCATTCTGCGTAAAGGTCTCGGTCTCTAAGCTGATGGCGATCCCCATGGTTCCCACGATCTGAGCGCCGTCGCGGATGGCGATGGTGATCGCGCGGAACGCAAACCCATATACATCGGCCGGACAGATCTGCTCAAGCTTTTTCCCCGTTGTAAAGCTGGTCCACATCGGATCATCGTGAGAAAGCTTGTCACCCACATGGATATCGGCAACCATCTTGTCGCCTCTCCAATACGCCAGGAACTGCTCTCCGTCCGTAATACTCATCATAATATCAAGTCCGAGTGCATCCTTGATCACCGGAATCGTGTTGATATACATTTCAAGAACCTGATTCACCTTTTGTAACTCCTCCCATATACTTCATTTTCGCAAAGAAATTTCACGTTCTCGAGCGTTTTCTTCACATGTTGCCATTATCTCATATTTCATTCTCAATTTCAATATTTTTTGACCCCGGAAACAGCCCTCAAAGCCCGAGATAATACGTTTCAAACACGGCGATCATGCGCTCGTAATAATCCGGATCCTGCATTCCTCCGCTTTCCGGGAATACAGCGCTTACACTCGCGCTTCCTTCCGCGGAAACAAACCGCATACACAGCAGGTAGCGGTCCGAATCGGAATCCGGATCCTCCTCCGGGGGAAGCAGATCGTCCGGCAGCGTATACC
>CACZPL010000239.1 GCA_902783015.1 uncultured Lachnospiraceae bacterium | reverse complement strand
CTTGTGTTCTGGGACGCCGCTAAGCTTTGCAAGAGGCGAGCTTATCCTGTAATATCCCGGCTCCTCGTTGAACTCAAAACCGACCTTTAAGAGCACACGCTTTGTTCTCTCATCCATGCAGGCTGTATACGCCGCATTCTCCACAACTATAGCTCTTATTTTCTTGAAAAAACGATTTAATAATCTGTAGATTACGCCTCTTCCCCTATATTCTTCCCTGACATAGATCCAATCAAGCCAGACCGCTTCATCCGAAAAGGTCGATAGAACAAGTGCAGCCGGCGCACCGTCACAGATAACCCCGAAGCCAACCTTGTCCTCATCATACCAGTCAGCTAACGGCTTTTGAAAAAGCCCACTGAACACATGAAGGTTGTTCTTGTTAAGGATAAATGTATCTTCTTTCATAATTTCGGCACTCATCACTTTGCCTCCCCTTCCACTTTAACAGTCAACCTCTTTTTATTGGCCTCATACAGATCTCTCAACGATACCTGGCCCACTGCCATCACCGGTAAAGGATCTGTAGTTGATTCATAAGTCCCGTCAACAAACTGTCCGTAATCCCTCACATAAGAAACCAATGCTTGGGTAAAATCCTCCATTGCGCTGAGATATCTTATCCTGTCATTTAAGTGCTCGAGCTGTTCAGCGTTAAGATTCCCTCCCTGAACATACTCCGAGTTACTCATTGCAGTTAAGGTAAGAACCGTTACATGAAGCTTACGGAACATCTCGTTGATAAGACTGTACTTGTGCAAAACATCTTCAACTTCGGGATTAGCCTTAAATAAGTCGGGATATCTTTCTTCAGTTTCTTTTAACTCAACATCAGATGCATCAATCTTTTCCATCAGGAGGTCATAGGCTTTCTTTTGATCTTCAAGTTTTGCCTTTTCCTGAAACAATTCTTCAACCTCTACCTCCACTGTATTTCCATCTACTGTTTCACTCCTCTTTACTGTTTCGGTACGGTTATACTCTGCACTCGCATGCGATCCGTAACGCATTACATAAGTGGCATCCGCAACACTTAGCATGTCATCAACATTTACCTTGTAAATACTGTCAAGAGAGCCACAAAACCAAGCTGTATCCCGATAGTATTTATCGGCGTCATAACCAACTTTGCTTCCGTCCGGTTTTAAAACCACTTTTTTGCTTAAAAATTCTTCCTGTACGCGTTTACAGGCTATACAATATTCCGATGTCAACGCATAAGCATCCAGGCGTTCTGCCGCGGAATCCTTCCCTATTTCAGCATCATAAAAAGCATCTATCACTTCTTCATATGCCTTAGCAGCATTATAGTCTTTGTCTGCTTCCGCCTGCTTTTTCCCTTCGGTCTGTTCCGCAAACCTTTCTTGCAATCTGTAACCCACATCCTCTTTGACCATATCAAAAGCTCTTTTTCTCCTCTTGTAAGCACCAAGTTTTTTCTCGGCCTCTCTGATCTTAGCAAGCTCTTTCTTGGCGGCAGACTTATGCCTTCCGAAAGTGTCATGCTTTATCTTCTGTAAGCCATCGATATTCGCCTGATTCTCAAGATGCTGCTTTTCGGTCTGTACCTCATTGAAAAGATCCGGATAAAACTCGCGCAACTGACTCGCGCTTTCCGAATCCAATAGCATCATCTTCTTGATCCGTTCACGGTGAGCAACACCCGCTTCAACATTGCCCGCCGTCATATCGTCTTCGAATTGCTGTAATTCCTGTTCTGTGAGACTCTGCTCTCCGTAGATGATCGCTCTTTCATTTAATTGTTGGAGTTCTGTTTTCTGAAGCTCATCATATTGTTCGTCCATTTTTTCTCCCTCGTAACACTATTGGTTATATCTTAAATCTCATATCTCAAACTTCAATATCAACACATTTCTGTCATTGTCCCTGTTATAGACCATCTCGTCGGAATTCATACGGGCAAGCCTTATGCCCATTCCTCCCATGTCAAGGTCTTCAAAGTCCTTTTCCGCAAGCTTTTGACTTACGGGATCGAAGGGCTTGCCGTTATCCGAAAATGTAACGGCATACACATTACCTTTTCTCTCGCAGGAGAACTTCACATCATCCGCTCCCGAATAGAATACGATGTTCGCGAACATCTCTTCACAGGCAAGTATGATCTCCTTCGTCTTCTCGCTTTCACCGAGCGAGCAGAGTATGGTCTTCTTTACCGAATCGAAGGAGCCAAGCTCCAGCGAAAACTCACTGTCATGGTGCTGATAAAACACCGCGACACAGGTGATATCGTCAAACTGCCCCGCATCACCGGCGAATTCATTCACAGAATCGACTATACCGGTCACAAGGTCTCGGGCATTTGTACTGTCGTACTCATTGCGGATCTTTTCAAGCAGTCTGTCTTCACCGTATTGATCCTTAACCGTATTCACAGCCTCGGTTATGCCATCTGTGTATAAGAGGATTCCCTCACCCTCTTCAAGCTTAAGTTCCTCTTCCTCTATCATTATATCATCAAAAAGCCCGAGCGCCACACCGCTTTTAACACTGACGAGCGACGGATTCTTCCCGATCAGTACAGGAGGATTGTGACCTGCATTTGCGTATCTTACACTTCCGGTGTTCTTGTCCAACACAGCAGCGAAGATTGTAGCGAACATATTCTCCGGATTCGATAAGCACATGTCTCTGTTAAGGCTCATCATGGTTGCTTTAAGCGAGCGTCCCGCCTTAAGCTTCTCCCTCAGCGAGGTCTTGACCATCACCATGAACAGTGCCGCAGAGACACCCTTGCCTGACACATCTCCTATCAGGAAGCATATCCTGCTTTCATCAAGCTCAAATATGTCATAGAAATCTCCGCCTACATCCTTCGCGGAGTGCTCGCAGCCGAAGATATCATAGCCGTTTCCGAAGAAACTGTGCTCCTTCGGCACTATACCGTACTGGATATTTTTCGCAACCTCAAGCTCCGTTTCGGTCTGCACCTTCTCGCCGGTAAGCGTCTCGATATCATTTATATACTTGGATATGTCCGCCGTCATTATATCAAATGACCTCTCGATATCCGTCACCTCGTCGTCGAAAAATGTTTTCCTTATCCCACGATCATAGTCAACGCTCTTGTTCTCAGCGAAATCCTCCATCTCCTTAGACAGCTTTTTGATCGGACGCACCACCAGAGTCCTTATCAGGATCAGCGCCATCGCAGAAGCAAGCAAAACTACGATCATTCCGAGGATAAGCTGAACTCTGCGGTTATGATGAGCGATCCCAACTATACTTTCCATACTGTAATCAACACCGATCAGCCAACGCAGTTCCTTGTTATCATCATACAACGGAACCACATACATGTAGACTTTTCCGTACTCGTTATCAACATATTCGTGAGCTTCTCCTGCTCTCCCACTCAACACGATCCTTTCAGCTTCATGCAACGGTGTACGGCTTAACTCACCATGTCCGTAATCTTCATTCAGTATAGCGTCATCTTCATCATCCTGAGCGGCACACACGAGGTAACGTCTTGACTCATCTTCATTTACGGTATACAGGTACAAGTACCTGATATCCGCACCCCGGCATATATATCTGAAGAGCGTATGAATCTCCTTACGGTATTCCTCGTCCGTTTCAAGCCTATGCATGTTTTCATCCGTGTTGATGGTTGTAAATGCCCCGAGTGCCGCTACTCTTGCAACCTCCTGAGCCTGGTTAGCCGCATTCTTCATCAAAGTCTTCTCGCTAATAGCAACAGCGATGCCTAAGGCCAAAATGATTGCCGCCGAAAGCAGTAATGCTATCCTTGTCAATACCGATAAT
>CACZPL010000238.1 GCA_902783015.1 uncultured Lachnospiraceae bacterium | reverse complement strand
TTTAGCTATATCAGCAGTATTGTTTTTTGGAATATATGGTATTGGATTAATTGTTGTTAAAGAGCCTATTGTATTTGATGTGATTAATGATATAAAAAGGAAAAAAAGTGAAGATCATGTACGTGACGTACACTGAAGGAAAAGGATTAATCCTAGAACCAGCGAGATTTAGTTTTATAGGAAGTATAGAACATAGAAAGGTTAGCGTTGAGCAAAACCCATGAACATAATCCTTTTATCCGGTGGCTCGGGCAAGCGCCTCTGGCCCTTGTCCAATGACATCCGGAGCAAACAATTTATCAAGATTTTTAAGAAGGGCGATGGCTATGAGTCTATGGTGCAGCGCATCTACGGGCAGATCAAGGCTGTAGATCCGCAGGCAACGGTGACCATTGCCACATCAAAGTCGCAGGTTTCATCTATTCAAAACCAGCTTGGCGCGGAGGTCGGCATTTCGGTTGAGCCCTGCAGAAGGGACACCTTTGCGGCGATTGCGCTTGCGACGGCTTATCTGCATGATGTGCAGGGGGTAGCGGAATCGGAGGCTGTGGTGGTATGCCCGGTGGATCCGTATGTGGATTCCGCGTATTTTGAATGCGTGAACGAATTATACAAGACAGCGGAAACCGGTCAAAAGAACCTGGTGCTTATGGGCATTCATCCGACCTATCCTTCGGAAAAGTATGGGTATATAAAGCCGGTTTATTCCGCCTCCAAAGAGATTGAGGGCTATACGTTTACAGAGAAGCCTTCAAAGGAAAAGGCGGAGGAATATATTGCCGCGGGAGCACTGTGGAACGGCGGTGTGTTTGCCTACAAGCTTTCCTATGTGCTGGAGAAGGCGAAGGAGATCCTTGGTACGTGTGATTACAGCACGATGTTTGCAAACTATGAATCGCTGAAAAAGATCAGCTTTGACTACGCGGTGGTTGAGGCGGAGACAAGTATAGATGTGCTTACCTACACGGGATCCTGGGAGGATCTCGGAACTTGGAACTCTCTGACCGGGGCCATGGAAGAGACAATCATAGGAGATGCCAGGTTGAACGAGAGCTGCTCCAATGTGCACGTTATAAATGAGCTTGGCATTCCCATTTTGGGCATGGGCTTGCATGATGTTGTGATTTCCGCATCTCCGGAGGGTATTCTTGTTTCGGACAAGGAGCAGAGCTCTTATATCAAACCTTTTGTGGACGAGATTGACCAACAGGTCATGTTTGCGGAAAAGAGCTGGGGAAGCTATAGAGTTTTGGATGTGGAAGAAGGAAGCCTGACCGTGAAAGTGACTTTAAACCCGGGGCACAAGATGAACTATCATTCGCACGAACAGCGAGATGAGGTGTGGACGGTCATCTCAGGATCTGGGAAAACGATCGTGGATGGTATGGAACAGCACGTTCAGGTCGGTGATGTGATTACCATGGCGATCGGCTGTAAGCATACCGTGATCGCCGGTGATGAAGGGATACAGCTGATTGAGGTTCAATTGGGAGATGAGATTAGCGTAAATGACAAGAAAAAGTATGAACTCTGAGAATAAACCGTTTTTGCTGAAGCCCGCTGCGAAGGATTATCTTTGGGGCGGGTCGCGGCTGAATGATGATTTTAATCTGAATATGGATGTTTCGCCGTTTGCCGAAGCCTGGGTTTGCAGTTGCCATCCGGATGGGGAGAGTGTGGTCAGTGCTCCCGCGGTTGACGACTGCATTTCTTTATCTGAATGCCTAAAGCAGCATCCGGACTGGTTGGGCACGCATGCGGAAAGTGTGAATAATGGCGCGTTCCCCATTTTGATGAAGCTGATCGATGCAAAATCCGACCTTTCGGTGCAGGTGCATCCCGACGATGAATATGCGCTTCGGGTGGAAGGCGAGCTTGGAAAGACCGAGATGTGGTACGTGCTGGACGCAAAGCCCGGTGCCGAGCTTGTGTATGGGTTCAACCGGGATGTTACGGAGGAGCAGGTGAGAAATGCGATCGCTGACGGATCCATAGAGACGCTGCTCAATCATGTGCCGGTGCATAAGGGGGATCTGTTTTTCATTGAAGCCGGGACGGTGCATGCGATCGGTGGCGGCATCTTGCTTGCCGAGATTCAGGAGAGCAGTAATCTGACGTACCGCCTGTATGATTATAACCGTGTGGACAAGAACGGGAAATCGCGTCCGCTCCATGTGGATAAGGCGATGGAAGTGGCAAATTTGAAAAGCAGCGCGGCGCCCAGGCAGCCGATGCGGGTGCTCAATTATAAAAACGGATGGGCGAGTGAGCTTCTGGCTCGGTGCAAGTATTTTCAGGTGGAACGGGTGCTTTTGAATACGGAGGTTCAGCGGGAATTGGTTCCGTTTAAGACCGGGAGCAATTCGTTTCATGCCCTGTTGGTGCTGGAGGGCTGCGGTTCTGTAAGCGGTGACGGGGTGTTTCTGAACTTTTTCAAAGGGGATTGCATTTTTGTTCCGGCGGATAGTGTGGATTTGAAGCTGCATGGAAAGGCGCAGCTTTTGAATGTGAGTTGTTGACGGAGGTTTTGACAGATATGGATTACAGAGCAGAATATGACAGATGGTTACAGCATGTGACTGACGCAGAGCTTTTGGAAGAATTGAAGGCGATGGATGAAGCTGCGATTGAGGATGCGTTTTATCGGGACCTGGCCTTCGGGACCGGCGGATTGCGCGGTACGCTTGGGGCCGGTACGAACCGCATGAATATTTATGTTGTTGCGAAGGCAAGTCAAGGACTGGCGAATTATTTGCTTTCTGCCTTCGGTTCGGAAGCAAGTGTTGTGATCGGGTATGACAGCCGGATCAAGTCGGATGAGTTTGCGAGGGTCGCGGGCTCTGTTTTTGCGGCAAACGGGATCACGGTTCATCTGTGGCCTGAGCTTAGCCCCGTGCCTACGGTTTCTTTTGCGGTTCGGGAGTTGAAGGCTTCCGCCGGGGTGATGATCACGGCTTCACACAATCCGAGCAAGTATAACGGATATAAGGTGTATGGTGCTGACGGCTGCCAGATTACCACGCAGGCGGCGAAGGAGATTCAAAAGCAGATAGACAGTCTGGACATTTTTGCGGATGTGAAATCCATGGAGTATGATACGGCTGTGGATGCCGGGACGATCCGATTTATTGATGATGCGGTTATGACAGCCTTTATCGAGGCTGTGAAATCACAGTCGGTGCTTTTCGGAGATGAGATTGATCGTGATGTGGCGATCGTTTATACGCCGCTGAATGGGACCGGACTAAAGCCGGTGACAAGGGCGCTGAAGGAGTCCGGCTTTACGAATATCACAGTGGTGGAAGAACAGAAGAACCCGGATGGGAATTTTCCTACATGTCCTTATCCGAACCCGGAGATCCGGGAGGCTATGGAACTGGGGCTTGCATATGCGGAGCGGTATAATGCGGATCTTTTGCTTGCCACGGATCCGGATGCCGATCGTTGCGGTATAGCGGTGAAGTCATCCTCGGGTGAATATGTCTTGCTGTCGGGAAATGAAGTGGGTTTGCTCATGCTTGACTATGTTTGCAGTCAGAGGACGAAGCATGGGCGCATGCCGGAGCATCCCGTATTTGTGAAGACGGTTGTGACCATTGATCTGGCGGAGAAGATCGCGGAGCATTACGGGGTTTCTACCGTAAATGTGCTGACCGGGTTTAAGTTTATCGGAGAGGTGATCGGCCGACTGGAGGCAGAGGGCCGTGCTTCGGATTATGTTTGCGGGATTGAGGAGTCTTATGGATACTTGACCGGTACTTATGTGCGGGATAAGGATGCAGTGAATGCGGCGTTTATGATCTGCGAGATGTTTGCGTATTATAAGACGCGTGGTATTTCGCTGTTGGATAAGTTGTATGAATTGTTTGATGAGTATGGATATTGTCTGAATACGCTTCATTTTTATGAGTTCCCGGGCAGTGCAGGGATGGAAAAAATGAAGATGATCATGCAGCAGTTCCGCGGTGGCTTGGATGAGATTTGCGGGCAGAAGATAGTGCGTGTCGAGGATTACAGTGAGGGCTTAAACGGGCTGCCGAAGTCGAATGTGCTGAAGTTCTTTACGGCCGAGGGTTCGGTGGTTGTCCGTCCCTCCGGCACGGAACCGAAACTGAAGACGTATATCAGCGTGACCGCACCGGACCGAGCGGCGGCCGAGAAGAGAGAGGCTGAGATCGCGGAGGCGCTGGAGATTATGGTGAGCGGGGGAGCGTAGAAACAATCTATGTGGGAGATATACATATGCTGTCGTGAAAAGCATAAGCTGTCGTTACGTCATGTTTTTATTGACAAAAACTAGCCTTAAGGGTATATTATAATTAATAGATCCCACCAAGCCTAGGTAGCTTAGCTGCATGCGTAACATGGTGGGACTTTTGTTTTTTGGGGAGGTTTTTTGTGGTGTCGGAAGTGAAGCCTTTTAAAACAATTGAAGAACAAATTGGCATATTAGAAGATAGAGGATTAATTATTGAAGATAAAGAGTATGCTAAAAAGTCATTGTCAAATCTTAATTACTATAGACTCAGTGCCTATACATTAACGCTTAGAAAAAATGACCGTTTTTATAATAATGTTCATTTCTCTGACGTGATGCAGATTTATAATTTTGATATGGAATTGAGAGCTGCGTTGATGTATCTCTTAGAGAGTATAGAGGTTTCAATGCGGACATATATTGGGTATTATCATGCAAAGTTTTTCGGAGCATTAGGATATTATGAAAAAGAAACTTTTGATGATGAAGAGCGGTTTCAAAAATTCGAAAAAGATTATAAAGATGCGATAGCAGAATATGGCGATAAAGAGGTGTTTGTAAAACATCATAATGATACATATGATGGTAAATTTCCTATTTGGGTTTTGGTTGAGTTGTTAACTCTTGGTACACTGTCAAGATTGTTTAAAAACCTCACCAAAGAAGTGCGTGGCGAAATATGTAAAAGTAATTATGGAAAGATTAATGATGAGTATATTGGCAATTGGTTACAAGGATGCACTATTTTGAGAAATATTTGTGCGCA
>CACZPL010000237.1 GCA_902783015.1 uncultured Lachnospiraceae bacterium | reverse complement strand
GGCGGACAGGATATCAGTGTCGGCGCGGCGGCCGCGATCGCGGGCAGCGCCTTCGTAAAGATCCTGAAATCTGGCGACGGCATCAGCGGCGGTACGGTTTTGCTGGCGTTCCTTTTCGCCTGTGTCGTAGCCATGATCTTTGGCGCATTCAACGGCACCCTGGTTGCGGTGTTTAAGATCCAGCCGATGATCGCGACCTTGATCCTTTATACATGCGGACGTTCCATCGCATATTGGATCAACGGCGGTGCGACACCGACCGTGAGCAGCCCGATCATCACAGCGATCGGCAGCTTCATCCCGGGCATTCCGATCCCGACGCCGGTGATCATCGTGATCGTCGTCGCCATCATATTCAAGCTGGTATTCCATTTTACCTCCCTCGAGCTGTTCACGCAGTCGGTAGGTATCAACGGAAACGCAGCCAGACTGAACGGTATCAACTCAACCTGGATCAAGCTGTTGTCCTTCATCATTCTCGGCCTTTGCGTAGCGGTTGCGGGCATGATCTCCGTGAGCCGTCTCGGCTTGATCAATCATGAAACGATCCTCCTGGATGTCGAGATGGATGCCATCCTTGCCGTAGCCATCGGCGGAAACAGTCTGGGTGGCGGTAAATTTAAGATCAGCGGCAGTATCATCGGCGCATACGTGATCCATATGCTTACCATCACACTTTACGCCATGAAGGTTTCTTCCACGGATGTAAAGGCATATAAGGCGATCGTGATCATTCTCCTGGTAGTGATCGGTTCTCCGGTGATCAAGAGCAAGTTTACAAAGCGCATGACACAGATGAAGAACCGGAAGACGGAAGTAGCTGCGAAAGGAGGAGCCCGATAATTATGAAGACGAAAAAAGATTTATTTAGGGAACCTCTTACGGATACACAGCTTCTGATGACGATCACGATCAGTATCTTTGTCGCTATGTATGTATTGGCCATGCTGGCCCTCGGGGGTGGCTTCCTCCACGCGCAGCAGGTATTCGATATGCTCAACGATAATGCGAGCCTGATCATCGTATCCTGCGGACTGACGATCGTCATGATCACCGGCGGTATCGATATCAGTGTCGGTGCTGTGACATCTCTCGTGGTTATGGCCTGTGTTCTGTACCTGAACAAGGGAGGCAATGTGGTCGTGGCTGCATTGCTTGCACTCGGGATCGGTCTGGCATTCGGCCTGGTACACGGCTTTTTGGTCAGCTACCTCGAGATCCAGCCCTTTATCGTCACGCTGGCCGGCATGTTCTTTGCGAGAGGCATGACTACGATCCTTTCGGTAAATCCGCAGAAGGTGGAGCATGAGGGCTTTACAAAGCTCCGTGAGACGCAGATCGAGATCTCCTGGCTCGGCTATACGGCAAAAAACGGAAATGTAGTTCCCGCTCGTATAGAGCTGGGTGTGGTGATCGCAATCTGCTGCCTGATCCTGGTGTTCCTCTTCCTGAAGTTCCACCGCTCCGGACGCGGATTCTATGCCATCGGCGGAAACCAGACCTCCGCGCTGATGCTGGGCATCAATGTGAAGAGAACCCGTTTCCTTGCCTATGTGCTGAGCGGGCTTTTGAGCGGCATCTCGGGCTTTGTACTCATGATGCATACCGGAGCCGGAAACGCGACCAATGCGGCCGGCATGGAAATGAACGCAATCGCGGCTTCCATTATCGGCGGTACGCTCCTGACGGGCGGCGTGGGAAATGTGATCGGAACCTTTTTCGGCGTGCTGACGCTTACCACGATCAAGAAGATCGTCGTATCCAGCGGTCTGAATCAGCCCTGGTGGCAGAGCATCACGACCGGCGGTATGCTGTGCTTCTTCATCCTTTTGCAGAGCGTTGTGTTAAGCAGAAGAAACAAAAAGAAGAAAGCAGTGTGACCTTATCATCATTTTATACAAAAAGCGGGTCGGTTTTTCGTAAAAAAGCCGACTTGCTTTTTGCGTTATTTTACTTGCTTTTTGGGCACGGATAGTGTATCATTGAAAAGCTGTGACTTTATTTTTTTTCGGAGGATTCAATGCAGTATTATCCGCAGTATTGCATGGCAGCGGTGGCTACAACGCTCATCCTGATCGCCATGTGTTTCCTGAAACAAAATTATGCGACAAAGCAAAACCGTGTCTTTAATCTCATGGTGATCGACAGTCTGATCGCCTCGGGGATCAACATTGCTTCACTTTACACGATCTCCTTCACGGACCGGTATCCGCTTTGGTTTGATTATCTTGTGAATATGCTCTATCTCGTGGCATTTAACGCGATGGTGGTGTTGTTCCTTGCGTATGTGGATTCCATCGCCAAGCTTCCGCGCTATAAGATTGCGGTGAAGGTGGTGTGTACCGTTGTACTTGCGGTGGAGTCGCTGATGATCTGTACCACCCATATTACACATCTGATCTTCTATTTCGATGAGGATCTGAAATATACTCACGGATCGCATATGAAGCTGTTGTACATCATTGCGGCCGCCCTGGTTATCTTGGGAGATGTCATGTTCATGTATTCGAGCAAACGCTTCTCCGGTTACCAGGTATTCTCGGTGAACTGCTTTATTGTGCTCATCTTTGCCAGCGTGTTGTTCCAGACGATGAACCCGGCCTATGTGATCACGAATCTTGCATGTGCGCTCATGCTGATCTTTGTCTACTCGGCCTTTGAAAACCCGGCTTACTACTTATATAAGGATACCCGGTGCTTTAACCGCAGGGCTTTCCTTGCGACCATCAAAAAACAGAGAAAGAAAAAAGAACCCTACCTTGTCATTGCTATCAGGATCATGAACTACGATTTCATGCGGCATGACCTGGGGCAGTCCCGTACGGAGACTCTGATCTCCCGCGTGGCGGAGTACTTAAACGAGTGCTACAGAAGAAAGGTTTACAACTTAAGCGACGATTGCTTTGTGCTTGTCTTGGATCGCGATGCGGATATCAAGGAGCAAAAGACACGGTTGCATATGCTTTTCTCAGAGCCTTTTGAAATCGGAGAGAGAGAGAATTCCGTGAAGCTTCCCGTGGGTATCATGCTGAGTGTGATCCCCGTGGATGATCCGGAGATCGACGAGAAGGAAATGGAGACCGTGGTGCATGCCATCCAACGCGACGAGAAGGAGGAGGCATCTGCCGAGGACATCATCGATGTCGTAAAGAAGCTGCACAGACAGGAGCTTCTTGCCACGATCATAGATAACGCCATCGAGAACAACGGCTTTGATGTTTACTATCAGCCGATCTTGGATGTCTCGACGGGAACCTATCCGAGTGCAGAGGCGCTGATCCGCTTAAAGGACAAGGAACTCGGCTTTATCAGTCCCGAGGAGTTTATTCCTATCGCGGAGAAAAACGGCCGCGTGATCGAGATCGGCGATATGGTATTCTCACGGGTGTGCGATTTTATTCACAGGAGCCGGGGCATGGATCTCGGTGTGGAATACATTGAGGTAAACCTTTCACCGGTGCAGTGCTACCACGAGGAGCTCGCAAGAAAGTTCCTGGCCGAGCTTTCCAGACACGACCTGGATCCCTCCAGCGTGAACCTGGAGATCACGGAGACTGCGGAGCTTGAGACCAGAAAGATCAAGATCCTGCAAAAAAATCTGGACAATATGAACGAGCGGGGCGTGACCTTCTCCATCGATGATTTCGGTTCCGGCTTTGCCGCGATCGATTATCTTCTCCGCCTGCCCGTGTCCATCGTAAAGATCGATAAGAGCATCCTCTGGCAGGCCATGAAGGACGAAAGTGCCATGAAGGTTCTGAAGGGTACCATGCGTATGCTGAAGGAGATCGGAAAGCACATTGTGGTCGAGGGTGTGGAAAACGAAGAGATGGCCGAGATCCTGCGGGAGAACGGCTGTGATTACATGCAGGGGTATCTCTACTCCAAGCCGGTTCCCGAATCGGTTTATGTGGAATTCTTAAAGAAATATAATAAAACGGAAGCAGCTTAAGGATTTTTCCTAAAGCTGCTTCTTTTTGTTGTTCTTTACCTTATACATTTCCTGATCTGCGGATCGGAGCGCCTGAGCCACATCGAAGTCCTCGCTGAAGGTCGTGGTGTAGGCACCGATGCTGGTGCTGACGACGTAGGGAAGACCGGAGTCTCTGTTGAAGGAATTCAGGGCGTCCTCGGCCGCTTTGATGATGGCCTGCGTGTCGCATTCGCCGAAGACCACGGCGAACACCTCATCGCCGCCGTAGCGCACACAGAGCGCATGTTCCGGGCAGGCGGAAAGCAGAGCCTCGGCGGCAGCCTGGATCGCCATGTCGCCCTCGGCATGTCCGTAATTGTCGTTGATGTATTTCAAGTCGTCCAGGTCGGACATGATGGCGGTGATATCTTTGCCGTAGTATTCCGGATCCTCGAGCTTCTTCCGGAGCTCGAAGAGGAATCCCGTACGGTTGTACAGTCCTGTCAGCGCGTCGTGCTTGTACATACAGTCCATTTTTTGGAGCAGGAAGCGCTGATGCGTCAGGTTGACGTAGCTGCCCACGCCCATGCTGACCGCGTTGGTCACGATGGCCGCGCGGGAATAGTTTGTGACCGTATAGTTTGCATAATAGTAGCAGTTGAAGCCGAAGGGCCGGTTCATATAATCGAGCGCATTGAAAATGAGCGGGTAGTCGCTGTTTGTCAGCTCAATGATACGGTCGCGATAGTTTCCGGAGAGTATACTCTCTTTTTTGTTTATGCTTTCGTCGTAGAAAAGGTCCTCCGGGAGGGGAAGATGCTCAAAACGGTGTTCTTCCGCGTATTCCGATTCGTTGATCATATGCAGGTCCCGCGGCTGCATCTCGTCTTCGGGGATCAGGAAGTAATTTTTCTCCGGCAGGAAGCAGTTTCTGTCCACCACGCAGAGGCTGTTCTTTGCCTGGTGACAATGAATGCTCGCGGCCATGTCCCACGGAGTCTCGCTCGTCTCCATGCGGGAGGAGATGCTGTACAGGATCCTTGTGTCGTCCTGATGGCGGTAAAAGCTGCTGTTTAATCTTGTCAGTATATTTTGCTGCGGAAGCTCGTAAGTCGGGCAGCCGCAGGATTCGTTGGTGATGAGTTCGGGAATGATATAGGTATCCGTTACGGACTCTCCGTGTATGATCTTTAACACGGTGTCGCCGGTGGCGGCCGCAAGCTGGATCGTATCGCAGCTTACCGTGGTCAGTCTCGGCTTGGAATGAAACACCTCGTCCAAGCCGTCGAAGCCGGATACAAGGACCCGGTCCGGGACGGAGATCCCGGCAGCGTCGAGCATATCACATACGTTCAGAGCCATGATGTCGTTGGCACAGATGATGGCGTCGGGCAGTTCATCCCGCTTTAAAATCTCCTGCATGGCCTCGCGCGTCGGATCGGCCCAGAAATGGCCGTAGCTTAGCATACTGTCGTCAAAGGAAATCCCGTTTTCGGCGATCACCTTTTTGAAAATGTCAATCCGCTGGTCGGAAAAGAAATTGTTCGGCAGGCCGGCCATGATGTGCGGGCGTTTTGCATGGTGATCCTCGATCAGGTGGCGGACCACCTTCTCGAAGCCGCTGGCGTAGTCGAAGCTGATGCTGATGGTGCCCTCGTAGCTGCCGTCGACCACGATCACAGGGACATTGCAGGCCTTGGAGCGCTCGATGATCCGGTTTGCCACCTTGTGACTCTTGATCTTTTCGTCCATGATGATCACACAGTCGAGCTCCTCGTAGGGCATGATGTCGAACACGTAGGTCTCCGCGGGGGCGGCATCCTCCTCCCAGTAGATATCAGAGTTGATGGCAAATATGAGCAGGGAGCAGTTTTCGCCTTGCAATTTTTCATTCAGATCTTTGATGTAGCCGTGAATCTGAGGATCATAGATTCGCGAGGAACAAAGCCCGATCAGCTTTTTGCCGTTTACCATTGCTTCGTGCACCTCTCAGAAATAATACAAATTGCCGAAAATGTATAATAAAACATTATAGCACTTTGCCATTTCGGTAACAAGATGTTTATCGGGATTTTCCTGATCGAAACTTCACGATTTTTCTGTGGAATATGAAAACACAGTGTGGTAAAATAAAGGCATGAGAAAGAGCATATTATACGAAAACGTGATAGAGAACACTACCGACGGTATCCTGATCATCGGCTTTGACGGCCGGATCCGCATGGAAAACGACGTGGCGTCCGAAATATTGGATGTCAATCCCGATTTTCTGCAAGGCAAGACGATCGCGGCGCTCATGGACGCAAACGAGGAGAACGACGAGTTTTTCCGCGCGATCATCGATGCGGTCTATGAGAAGAAAAAGATCAGCGAGGCGGTGGAGTACTACAGAAAAGACGGGCGGCGCTATCTCCATGTGATCACTTCTTTTTTGAAGAACAAGAAGGAGGATATCGAACTGATCGTGGTGATCAGCGATATCACCGAGCTTGTGGAGCTTGGGCATAAGAACAAGTATCTGACAGACAAGCTGATCAGCTTCCTGGATCATTTTGTCAAGGTGATGATCGATGCCATCGACAAGCGCACACCCTATAACGCAAATCACACGAGAAACATGGTGCGCTATGCGGAAAACTATCTGCAATGGCTCGATACGCAGGGCAGAGGGATCGATGAGGGACATCGCAATATGTTCCTGTTCTCTGTTTGGATGCACGATGTGGGCAAGCTGGTGATCCCGACGGAGATCATGAACAAACCCACACGCCTCGGGGATCAGATCAAGGATGTCATGCACCGGATCGAGACCGCGACTCTGTGCGAGAGACTGGAGGTCGCAGAGGGAAGAGAAGATGCTTCCGCATATGAGGCAAAAGTGAAAGAGCTGTCGGAGGCAAAGACCCTGATCCAACGCATGAATCATGCGGGCTTTGCAAGCGAGGAGGACAAGGAAAAGCTCCGTGAGGCGGCGAAGATCTCATGTCTTACTTCCTTCGGGGAACGGCTTCCGCTTCTCTCCGAGGATGAGCTTGCGGCTCTCAGTGTGACAAAGGGAACACTCACCGCGGAGGAACGCAAGATCATGGAGTCTCACGCGACGCATACAAGCGAGATGCTCGAAAAGCTGGAATTTGAGGGTGCGTACAAGAACACACCGATCTGGGCCGGCGGACATCATGAATATCTGGATGGTTCCGGATATCCCAAGGGGCTGTCCGGAGATGACATCACCTGGGAGATGCGCCTGCTCACGATCATTGATATCTACGATGCGCTGACAGCGGAGGACAGGCCCTACAAGCCGCCGGTGTCTCCGGAGAAGGCGTTCTTTATCCTGGAGGATATGGTAAAAGAAGGAAAGCTTGACGCAGAGATTCTGGCAGATTTTAAAGCAAGCGAAGCTTGGAAACATACTGAAGAAGAAACGGACAGTCTGTTGATCTGAAATCGGAGATAAGATATGAATGTTTTTAAATGGTTTTCCCAAAGGGTCATCAAGTGGTGGCGCGTGGTGGTGGTTTCCGTATTAAAAATCGATAACAACGACCCGGGACAGTCACCTGCCGGGGATGATGCGGAAAAGGCACAGGCGCAGGGTGAGACCGGCGCGGGGAATGCTGCGGCACCGGAGGGTGAAGGGCAGCATGTGAGTGCGTTTTCACAGGAGGCAATCCCCGCGGACACCTCGGAGGATGCGATGGCAGTCTTGAACCGCATCAACCGTGAGAAGGAGGATGCGCGTGCCCGGGAGATCGAGGAGCAGAGGAAAAAGAGCGAGGAGGCCGCTCGGATCGCATCGATCATGCAGGCGGGCAAGGTGGATGTAAATGCCTTTATCGAGGAGGGCAGAAGCAAGGCTGCGGAGCAAAAGGCGGAAGTTCCCAAGGAGGAGGCAAAGCCGGATGCCACGGAGGAGCAGCTTCGGAGAGCCCAGGAGATCATGGACCGCTTAAACCGCGAGGCCGCAGAGGACGAGGCAAAGAAACAGGCAGAGATCGAGGCCGCAAAGGCGGCAGCGCACGAAGCCGGATTATCATAATAAAAAAACGAGCTG
>CACZPL010000236.1 GCA_902783015.1 uncultured Lachnospiraceae bacterium | reverse complement strand
TCCAGCCGAAGCTCTGTGCATGAACGCGGTAGTATACGTCATATTTTTCGGCAAGCTTATCGGTAAGCCTGATCTGGATCGCCTCCAGACGTTTGCCCTCGCCGATGGTACCTGCAGTCTCTCCGTTCTTTACCCAGTCCATCCAGCCGTAGGTCTGGCAGTGTACGCGGTACTCGATATCGCCGCGCATCTTCTCAAGCTTCGGTCCCTTTTCGACCGTAATGGCCTCCAGACGCTTGGAAAGCCCCGTCGTGCCGCTGGTCAGGCCGTCGTAGTGTGCGGCTGCCTCCCAGCCGAAGCTCTGCACATGAGTCTTATACTGCACCCGTGCCGTATCCGGTGCTTGTGTCTCCACGTAACTGTTGTCCGTGGAGCCCGGCGCTGCGGATCCCTTTGGCTGAAGCTTTACCTGGAACGCTCGGATCTTTTGTCCGCCTCCCGGAATACCGGCGGGACTGTCGTTTGCGGTCCAGCCCATCCATCCGGTATTTCCGATCTTTACACGATACCAGACATCATACTGTTCCGCAAGCTTCCCGGTAAGGCGCACCTTGATGGCCTCCACGGCTCTGTACTCGTCCGTGGTACCGGCAACGGCTCCGTTCTTCACATATTTCAGCCACTTGTTGCCTTTTTTTGTCTTTTCGATCTCCGTTTTTGTACTGCCGCCCACATAGGCCGCATACTGTATATTGCCCTTCACGCCGTTGTTGTTCACATCGATCTTGAAGGCCTCCATGCGGACGTCGCGTCCGTGGCGGTTTTCCTGGCTCCCGGCGGTATCCCCGTCTCTGTAGGTGTCAAAGCCGGCGATCTGACCGTTCGGCGCAGTAGCGATCCATCCGTAGTTTTGCATATAAGCCGTGCTCTCCAAGGTAGGCACGCCGTTTGCCGGATCGGTCTTTTGCTTTAAATTAAAATATTCCGCAATGGCTCTTGCATCGATCACGCCCATCTGGCGCAGGATATCCCCGTTTGCAAGGCGGGCCGCATCACTCGGGTTTGAGATAAATGCGTGCTCCACGATCATGCCCGGAATACCGTACCATGCGGGTCCGGCGATCAGCGCATAATAGTCGTCGTCCGGGCAGTTCGGCAGGGTGCAGGCTCTGGTCATCACGCCCAGATTTGTGATACCGAGTGCCGCAATGTTGTTGCACATGCTCTGCGCCATACCTCTTGTGTTATTGTAAAAGGGCTGTACACGAGAGATATAAACACAGACGCCGTTCGGTCCCGCGCTTCCCGCAGCATTGTTGTGCAGGGATACGACAAGGTCCGCATTTTTTTCAACCGCAAAATCCGTGCGCTCGTCAAGCTCCAGGTATCTGTCATCCGAACGTGTCAGATAGACATCTACATTTTCATAGTTTTGCAGATAATCCCTGCAGGCAAGCGCAATAGACAGATTACAGTCCTTTTCCATCAGGCCGTATCCGATGGCACCGCTTGAATATCCGCCGTGTCCCGGATCGAGCACGACAACGACGTGTTCTCTTTCACTGGCCTTTGCCCTGTCCGTACCGCCGAAAAGAGAAGGCGGAACAAGCGCCAGCATCATGGATAAGATCACGATCCCCGCAAGTAACCGGTTGCATAGCTTTCTTTTCTTCAAAACAATTCCTCCTGACTTCTGTCTGTTTTAATCTCTATTGCACAAACGGACGTGCCGTCGGTCCGGGGGCCTGTCCGCCCTTTTCCACAAGCACGATCTGTATACATTCCAGTCGAAGCGAATGCCCTGCTGTTCCGGCTCTGGCTCCGTTCTTTGCCCAGTCGAGCCAGCCGTAATTCTGCGCGTGCACCCTGTAATAAACATCGTATTTCTTCTTCAGCTCGCCGGTCAGGCGGATCTGCAGCGCCTCTAATCGCTTGGACTCTCCGCTGGTCCCGGCATATTGCCCGTCGGTCTTCCAATCCATCCAGCCGTAGGTCTGGCAATGTACCCTGTATGAGATCGATCCGGACACGCCTGTCTGATTGCTGATCACCAGACTTTCCATGCGAAGTCCCTGCCCGGTCGTGCCGCTTATCGCGCCGTCACAGGCATTTGCCAGCCAGCCGTAGCGCTGCACATGCGTTGTGTAGGATATCTTCGGGCGGCTGTATGCCGGTGTTCCCGTGTTTCCCTCCGGCGGAGTCCCGTTCTTTTTCACAAACCTGATCTGAATGGCCTCAAGCCTGTATCCGTAACCTGCCGTGCCGCACATGTCGCCGTTCTTTGCCCAGTCCGTCCAACCGAAGCACTGCGCGTGCACGCGGTAGTACACATCATATTTTTTTGCAAGCTGATCCGTCAGCCGGATCTGGATTGCTTCCAGGCGTTTGCCCTCGCCGGTGGTTCCCGCCACCGCTCCGTTTTTCACCCAGCCCATCCAGCCGTAGGTCTGACAATGCACCCGATATTCGATATCTCCGGCGATCTTCTTGCTCTTTTTCCCTTTGTAGATCACAATGGATTCCAGGCGTTTGGATCGTCCCGTGGTCCCGGAGGTCGCACCGTCCTTTCGGATGGCGTTTTCCCAGCCGATGCTCTGGATGTGTGTGCGATAGCACACATTTCCCGTCTCAGCCGTCCCGTCCAGCGTGTCCAGATAGTCCTTCAGATTCGCAAGTTCGGTTGCCGCAATCGGATTGATAAAGTCCTTGCTTCTCTGCTCATATTTGTCGATCCACTGATACCGAAACAGTGCAAAGCCGTCATACCCCATGTCATGGGCCACCTTGTACTGTTCCACCAGGTTGGTGCTCTTTTGCGACCAGCTCCTGTCCACCGAGCTGACCTCACCGACACGGTAAAGAGCAAGTCCGACATACATCGGGATCCCGATCTTATTCAGATTGTAAAACTGCGTACTTCGGTTCAGAAACAGATTCTGTCCGTTCCAGTTGTCCGTCCAGTAGATCTGGGGCATCAGGTAGTCCACATAGCCCTTCTTTGACAGCCAGGTATCGACATCCGCTCCCATATTTCTACAGTTTTCATAATTGCCGGCCGGGCTGATGCCGAAGACACAGTTCTTGTCACAGGACTTCACGCCGTCATAGATGCCCTTGATCAGTTTATTGACATTGTCACGCCTTGCTGCCGGGTTATCGGCAAGCGGCATCCCCGCCACATAAAAGTAATCGTCTAAGTGAACGCCGTCCACATCATAGTTTTCCACCACCTCGCAGATACCCTTGATGATGATGTTCCTTGCGTTTGCGGAGGCCGGATCCATGGCCAGCCAGGTCTGCCCGTTGGAGCCCTGAAACTCCAGGATCTCGCCTTTATACCGCTCGTAGTAAACGGTCGACTTAAACCGCGCCGTTGTCGTGTTGTCCCTTGACAGTCGGTAGGGGTTAAACCAGGCCTCGATCTTCAAGCCCTGACTGTGTGCCGCCTGCACCATGATCTTTAACGGATCATAGGTCGGACCGTAGAGGGAGTCCGAAATGTACACCGACCAGGGATAGTACATTGACGGGTAGATGGCGTCACCCATGGCTCTGACCTGTACGATCACGGTGTTCAGCCCGTTTTCCTTCGCCGTCTTGCACATATTCGCAATGTTGGTGGTGAAGTCCGCCTGGTTTCTGCCCTTTAAGTAATAGTCAATGTCCAGATACGAGATCCACACAGCCCGCTTATCGTCCGCTCCAGCTGCCTTCGCCTCAAGCTTTGCCCCGGGCAGGCTGCCGAGTCCGGTGATCAGTGTGATCGCCGTAAGTAACAGCGCCAAGATTCTTTTTGCTTTTTTCATTGTATCGCTCCTGTTTTTCAAGCTTACATCTGATGACGTACCACACGGTACTCATCACCGTTTTTATAATAAGGGCAGGTATAATGGCTGTCGCCCATCAGCCTGCCGTATTCGTCCTCGTCCATGTTTGCATCGCAGATATATTCCTCGTATTCCTCATCATACATGAGGTATGCACACGTATCGCAGCTGCCCGCAAATTTCTTCTTTTCTTTCTTCATTTTTCTGCTCTCTTTATAAACCCCCAAAGGTCAGCCGTATTTCTATGGCTGACCTTGAGATAATCCTATTCTATTGCTGTACCGCAAATGTGAGCTCGGCGACCACTGCCACCTTGCCGTCCACCTTGGCCACTGCCTTTCCGGTGCCGATCGGTCCCTTCTGACTGATGATCTCGCATTCCATCTCCAGAACGTCGCCGGGGATGACCTGCTTCTTAAAGCGCGCGTTCTTGATCCCGCCGAAGAAGGCGATCTTCCCTTTATTCTCCTCCTCCGTAAGTATGGCGATGGCTCCGACCTGCGCCAAAGCCTCCACGATGAGCACGCCCGGCATTACATGCTGCTGCGGGAAGTGCCCCAAAAACTGCATTTCGTTTACCGATACACATTTGATCCCCTTCGCCCATTTGCCCGGCTCGTAATCGATCACGCGATCCACAAGCTGGAACGGATAACGATGGGGGATGATCTCCTGAATCTGATTTGAATTTAATTCCATACTTCGTCTCCCGATTTACTTTTTTATTCCGTATAATGCTTCAACAATATGCTCGCATTATGTCCGCCGAAGCCAAGCGAGTTGGAGCAGGCATATTCTACCTGCACGTTTCTTCCCTCATTCGGCACAATGTCAAGATCACAGGCCTCATCCGGCACCTTATAGTTGATGGTTGCGGGGATGAATCCTTCCTTTAATGCCATAGCGGATATGATTCCCTCCACGGCACCCGCGCCGCCGAGAAGATGTCCGGTCATGGACTTGGTGGAGCTTACCATAAGCTTATATGCATGATCTCCGAAGGCCTTCTTGATCGCCTTGGTCTCACCGGCATCGTTTAACGGTGTCGATGTTCCGTGTGCATTGATGTAGCCGACCTCCTCGGGCTTGATCCCGGCATCGTTTACTGCCATGACCATGGCAGCCGCACCGCCGTTTCCTTCCGGATCCGGAGCCGTGATATGGTGTGCGTCACAGGTTGCGCCGTATCCCACCATCTCACCGTAGATCTTTGCGCCTCTTGCCTTTGCGTGCTCATACTCCTCAAGGATCATCACGCCGGCACCCTCGCCCATGACGAAGCCGCCGCGTTCCTTGTCGAACGGAATAGACGCACGGGTCGGATCCTCGGTCTTATTGAGTGCCGTCATTGAGGTAAATCCGCCCACACCGAGATGTGTGATACAGCTTTCCGAACCGCCGGCCAGCATCACCTCAGCATAGCCGTCGCGAATATAATGGAAGGCATCACCGATGGCATTGTTGGAGCTTGCGCAGGCTGTCACCACGCAGGTGCACATACCCTTAAAGCCGTATTTGATGGCGATCTGACCGCCTGCCATGTTCGGGATGGTCATCGGGATGTAGAACGGTGATATCTTATCATAGCCTCTGCGCTCGCCTGTCGCAACGTTATCCTCGTTGCACTGCAGGCCGCCGATTCCGCTGGAGAAGATGATACCGCAGCGAAGCGGATCTTCCTTTTCCATGTCCAGGCCGCTCATTTTCATGGCCTCGTCGGCTGCGTATACCGCGATCTGAGTGAAGCGCGCCATGTGGCGTGCCTCCTTTTTGTCGATCACGCCTTCATAGTTGAAGTCTTTGATCTCGCCGGCGAGCTTGACGGCGTGGTTTGACGTGTCGATCTGGGTGATGGGGCCGATGCCGCATACGCCCTTCTTTACGTTTGCCCAGGTTTCTTCCAGGTTGTGGCCGATGGGGTTGATCGTGCCCATGCCGGTGATGACTACTCTTCTGCTCATTATTGTTTCCTTTCTATTACTGGTACTAAGTGACGCTGCGACACATATAATGTCCACGCCGGTCGCTCTCGCTGCGGTTCGCACGTAACAGTACTAAACTCGCAGTTCGTTCCTCACTGCTCGTTAAGTGCTGACGTGCTCAACGCCCCTGCTTTGGACATATATGTGTCTCCGCTGTTTAAACCATAATTAGTCTAATCTAAACAGGCGAATACAATTCCACCTTTTTAGACTGCCATACCTCCGTCAACACATATCACTTGACCGGTGATATAAGCGGCTTCGTCGCTCGCGAGGAAGGCGACGAGGTTGGCTACATCCTCCGCCTGTCCGAGGCGTTTCATCGGGATGGAGGCAAGGGTTGCTTCCTTTACGGAATCCGGAAGGGATGCCGTCATGTCGGTTTCGATGAAGCCGGGAGCGACTGCGTTGCAGGTGATTCCCTTGGCACCGAGCTCCTTGGCAACGGACTTGGTGAGACCGATGAGACCAGCTTTGCTGGCTGCATAGTTTGTCTGACCGGCATTGCCGCGCACGCCCACGATGGAGCTGATGTTGATGATACGTCCGCCCTTTTGCTTCAGCATGGTACGGGAAAGTGCCTTCGTAAATAAAAAGGCGCCCTTTAAGTTGGTGTCGATCACGGCATCAAAGTCCTCCTCGGAAACGCCCATGATCAGATTGTCCTTTGTGATCCCGGCGTTGTTGACTAAGATGTCGATGGTGCCGAATTCCTTTTTCACGGTGTCCACCATGGCGGTGATCTCTTCGAGGTTTGAGACATCTGCCTTCACGCACATGCCTTTCACACCGCATTCCTCTACCAAGCGAATGGTCTCTTCACAAGCCTCCGCACTTCTTGCGTAGCAAGTCACCACATTGGCACCTGCCTTTGCAAGCGCGATACAGATCGCACGTCCGATGCCTCTTGCACCGCCTGTCACGATCGCTGTTTTTCCTTCTAAACTCATTTTTTTGCCCTTTCGATTTCAGGATTCTTTTCAGTTAAGTGCCGCAAGCAGTGCATCCACGCCCGCGCAATCCTCTACATTATATGTTGTGTAATCCTTGTTGATCTTCTTCACGAAACCGGACAGTGTCTTTCCGGGACCGATCTCCACGAAGGTGTCCACGCCCTGCTCCATCATGTATTTGATCGTATCTTCAAAATACACGCTGCTCTGCACCTGAAGCTCGAGCATCTTCGGGATATTCATGTCGCTTGCAAGCTCTTTACCCGTTGCATTGAAGATCACCGGATACTGCATATCTCCGAAATGTTCTAACATAAAGCGTTCTTTGAGTTTATCACCCGCAGGCTTCATCAATGATGTGTGGAAGGGACCGGATACCGCTACCGGTACGATCCGCTTTGCACCCGCTTCGAGCATCAGCTCGCCTGCGCGGTCGATCACCTTTTTATCCCCGGATACCGTTACCTGTACCGGCGTATTGTAGTTTGCCACTTCGGCGACATGGAATTCTTCGCCCGCAAACTCTTCCTCTGCCTTTTTGCAGCAGGCCTTGATGGTCTCACGATCAAGCTGCATCACGGCGATCATGCCTGTTTCTCTTCCGGTTACCGCCTCGGCCATCGCCTTGCCGCGGAAGGCCACAAGGTCGATCACCTGAGTCTCGTTGAACACGCCTGCGCCGTAGAGCGCGGAGTACTCTCCTAAGGAAAGCCCGGCTGAATAATCGGGACGAATTCCTTTGTTTGCAAGGATCTTCGTCATACCCACGGCAAATGCCACCATACAGGGCTGTGTGTATTTTGTCTGCGACAGTGTCTCGATAGGGCCTTCAAAGCAGACCTGCTTTAAGTCAAAGTCAAGCTTTGCATTGTCAAACACCTCGGCAAATTCCGGGTAAGCCTCATAGAGATCCTTGCCCATGCCGACATGCTGGGCACCCTGGCCCGCGTATAAAAATCCGATCTTCATTTTATACTCCTTCCCCGGAAAGCTTTGCAAGCTGTTCCTTCGCATCATTCATAATATCCTCCAGAATTTGAGCCACCGGACGGATCTCACCTACCAGACCGCAGGACTGGCCCGCCATCAGGGATCCGGTCTTCGTATCGCCGTCCAATACGGCTCTGCGAAGCGATCCGAGCGTCAGCTTCTCGAGTTCGTCTCTGGATACGTTCTCGTACTCCATCTTGATATATTCTCTGGCCATCTGATTCTTGATCACACGAACCGGTGCACCGCCGGTGCGTCCGGTCACGGCCGTCTGATTATCCTTGGCTTTTACCACTGCTTCCTTATAATTCTGATGGATCGGGCACTCGTCGCTTGCAAGAAGCACGGTACCGATCTGCACGCCGATGGCACCCAAGGAAAGTGCTGCCACCATTCCGCGTCCGTCCGCGATACCGCCTGCCGCGATCACGGGAAGGGATACCGCATCCACAACCATGGGAACCAGAGTCATGGTCGTCATCTCGCCCACATGGCCGCCGCTCTCGCCGCCCTCGGCGATCAGCGCATCCACGCCCATGCGCTCCATTCTCTTTGCAAGGGCACAGGAGGCAACCACCGGGATCACCTTAGCGCCCATGGCCTTCCAGTCGGCCACATATTTTTCCGGGCTGCCGGCACCTGTCGTGATCACGGCAACCTTTTCCTCCGTCAGCATTTTCGCGATATTGTCAACGTCCGGATTCATCAGCATGAGGTTCACGCCGAAGGGCTTGTCGGTATTTGCCCGACACTTCTTTATTTCCTCGCGGATCCGCTCCGCATCCCATCCGCCCGAGGCGATCAGGCCGAGTCCGCCGGCATTTGAAACCGCCGCGGCAAACTCACCGGTCGCGATATTTGCCATACCGCCCTGAATGATAGGGTATTTGATTCCGAGGAATTCATTTAATCTCATTTCTTGTTTCTCCTTGTATAATATGTAATGGCACGATTGCGTCTCTTATAATTCAATATAAGCGCCGCCCCAGGTGAGGCCTCCGCCGAAGCCCACGGCGATCAGCTTCATGCCCTCCTTTAGCAGGCCCTTTTGGTTCATCTCGGAAAGCGCGATGGGAATGCTCGCCGAAGAGGTATTTCCGTAATCCTCCAGGTTCATGTAAAACCGGTCAAGTGACTGCCCCACACGCTTTGCGACAAGCTCTATGATCCTTTTGTTTGCCTGATGACAAACAAACCAGTCAATGTCCTCCGCCGTGTTTCCCGAAACCGCGATCAGCTCTTCCACCGTGCGCGGCACGGTAGATACGGCAAACTTGAACACATCTCCGCCGCTCATTCTCACATAGCGTTTGTCACTGTTATTCGGGATCACGAGATAATCATCATTTCCGCGGGAACCGAGCACACTGAAGTATCTGTGCTTTTCGGAAAGCTCAATGACGGCCGCGCCGGCTCCGTCGCCGAACAGGATGCAGGTGCTCCTGTCCGTCATGTCGAGCACACGGGAAAGTGTCTCACTGCCGATCACGAGCGCATAGCGTTTTTCGCTCTGCATCAAAAAACCCGCGGCCACGGAAAGCCCGTACATAAAGCCCGAGCAGGCCGCGTTGATGTCCAGGCTCGGCGTGTACTCCGAGAGCCCGAGTGCCTTTTGTACCATACAGGCTACCGAGGGTGTCATATTGTCGGGGCGCACGGTCGCCAGGACCACCGCACCGATCTCCTGCGGGTCGATCCCCGCATCCTCGATTGCCATCTTTGCCGCATTTAACGCAAGATCAAGGTTTGTATCCTCATCCTCCATAAAGTGTCGACGCTTGATCCCCGTTCTGGTGGTGATCCACTCGTCGTTTGTATCTACAATCTTACTCAAGTCATCATTAGTCACGATCCGCGGGGGAACATAGTGTCCGAAGCCCACGAAACGCAATCCGTTTTTGACCTGCATCATGGTCAAAGTCCTCCAAACTGCCCTTTATTTTTTACCACTGTGCCACCTTCAAGAACTCCGAATCGATGTTGCGGAATTTCTTGTAGCGCAGCTTTGCGATCTCCTCCGGTCCCGCCTTCGCGTAGCGGTCAAGCTCGTGCTTGATATATTTGTCTACCGTCTTAAACACAGCCTTCGGATTTAAGTGAGCACCGCCTACCGGCTCCGGAATGATCGCATCGATCACACGGAAGGACAAAAGGTCCTGCGCCGTTAGCTTCATCAGCTCGCAGGCCTCATCGCTCCTTGTGGCATCCTTCCATAATATGGAAGCATAGCCCTCCGGTGAAAGAATGGAATACACGGAATTTTCCAGCATCAGCACGGTGTTTGCAACACCGATGGCAAGCGCGCCGCCGCTTGAGCCCTCGCCCGTTACGATCGCTATGACCGGAACCTTTAAGTCGCTCATCTTTGCGAGATTGTTGGCAATGGCTGTACCCTGCCCGTACATCTCGGCCTCAAGTCCGGGATAAGCCCCCGGCGTATCGATAAAGGTGATGATCGGACGTCCGAATTTCTCCGCCTGCTTCATCAGGCGAAGTGCCTTGCGGTAGCCCTCCGGTCCGGGCATGCCGAAATTGCACTTCATGTTTTCCGCCAGATCCGTACCCTTTCTGTGTCCGAGCACCGTGACCGGTCTGCCGTGAAACATGGCGATCCCGCCGTAGATGCTGGCATCCTCCTTGCCCAGATCATCGCCTCTTTGCTCAAAGAAATCCGAGAAGATGTTTTCCACATACTCCGTGATCTTCGGCCGTTTTTTGTGCCGTGCGAGATACACCTTGACGTGGGGGCTTAAGTTCTTGCACATTTTGATCAAATCGTGGCGTTCCCGCTTCAGCACATAGATCTGCGCCTCATCCACGATCTCTTCCTTTTGCATGTTCTCGATCTCGTTATCGATTTCCTGTATTCTCTCGTCTATTTCCTTTACCATCTCATTTACCTCGCTTGCTGTGCAGTCTCAGGATATGTCCCAAAGTCTCGCGCATCTTGTCGCGCGGCACGATCTGATCCACAAAGCCGTGTTCCATCAGAAATTCCGACCGTTGGAAGCCCTCCGGCAGCTTTTGTCCGATGGTCTGCTCGATCACGCGGGGACCCGCAAAGCCGATCAGCGCCTCGGGCTCTGCGAGGGTGATATCACCGAGGGTTGCAAAACTGGCGGTCACACCGCCGGTCGTCGGGTGGGTGAGCACCGAAATGTACAGCCCTCCGTTCTTGGAAAAGCGCTCCACGGCGGCACTGGTCTTTGCCATCTGCATGAGAGATAGGATTCCCTCCTGCATACGCGCTCCGCCGCTTGCCGTAAATAAAATGACAGGCAGTTTTTTCTTCTCCGCATACTCGAAAGCATTTGTCACCTTCTCACCCACGGCAATGCCCATACTGCCCATTAAAAATTTGCTGCTCATTACACCGATCACGGCCTCATGACCCTCGATCTTTCCGACGCCGGTATACACTGCCTCTTCAAGACCGGTCTTTTCCTGAAGCGAGGTGATCTTACTCTCATATTCCGGGTTTTCCAAGGGGTTTGCAAATGCGACCTTGCACTTAAGCGGCTTGAAGGACCCCTGGTCCACCAGATAGCGCACACGCCGCTCGGCAGAGATTACAAAATGATATCCGCAAGCCGGACATACATTGAAGCTCTCTCTTAAAACCGACTTCTCAAAGGTCTGCTTACACTTCGGGCATACGGTGGAGCTGTCCGCATGCTCCTCCTTTTTTTCGTCTGCCTCCGCCGTATTGGTCTCGGGATTGTCGACCGCCGGCGCGGGATAGGTTGCCGGTTCGTAGCCTGCCGGCGCAGGTTCTTTCTTAAATAAAGTCTTTAAGCTCATGTTCGTTTCTCCGTCCAAGGAAATAATATACCAAGCAAATATATTACAATATTATTACAATTATTTCAAGCACAACCGCATGCCTCTTTTGCGAGTCGATCCGCCTCCTCATTTCCGGGGATCCCGGAATGACCTTTGACCTTCACAAAGCGGATCTTCATGCTCTGCCGTGCCGTTTGCATATATGCATGATAGGCCGCGGTGCCGGCCTTGTTCCGCTTCCACGCGCCCGTCGCCCATTGCTCGATCCCCGCATAGTCATAATAGACCGTAAGCTCCGAGAGCTTCAGCTCTCTCGCCTTTTCTACCGCCGCCATGCAGCCGAAGATCTCTCCGGCCACATTCCGCATGGAGGCAAGCTCCGGATCCGATCCGCTCCCCTGCACCACATGCTTTTGACCGTCGGCCACCACAAAGCCGCCGTAACCGAACACCCCGGTCGCCGCATTGTAGGAACCGTCCACAAACGCATAGGGTTCCCTCAGAGCTTCCTCCGATGTCCCTGCATCCGCCTCGGGCGTCCGCACATCTCCGTATACAAAGCATTCCGCCTCCGCTCTTGTCGGAAAGCTCTTGTAGATCGCACCCGGATAGCCGTGTACCAGATTTCTGCATTCGTCCCAGCTTTCGTACACCCCGGGCAGGATACCGTTTTTTACCGCATAATATTTTTTCACACTCATGCTTTTTTCTTTCCGCTTCCCTTGACCGCTTCCCTTTTGAGCAGCCCGCGCACTCTCCCCTTCGGATCGGCGATGAGAAGCTGTATCACCCAGATCACAAGCCCGAGGGCCACCACGGAGAGTCCCAGAAAGGTGTCATTTAACATATCCTCCGCCGAGGGTGTGAAATACGCCGCTCGAAGCTCCATATACTCAAAGACCGCATCGATCATCCACATCAAAGCCGCTCCCCAATAGAGAATGCACAGGATGCCGAGCCGCATGGAGTCATCGTCCCTGTACCATTTTGCGGTGGCAAACACCGCAGCAAATACCGTGATTAGTAATGTCATCGTTTTCTCCTCCCTGTCATCCTTCGATCGCAAGCCGATCCACCACCGGAAGCAGCTCATCGATATGCTCTCCCGTACGCGCGATCCGGATCCTGCCGAGCTCACTGTTTTTCAGATCAGTAGTCTCGAGGATGTAAAGAAATCTGACCGCCGCCACAAGACGGATCCTTGCCAGGATGCGCTGCCGTTCCTCCTCGTTTTCAAAAGCGAAATAGGTCTCCGTGATCAGCTTCCACAGCAGGTCCGTTTTCTCCTGTGATATGCCCAAAAAAGCCATGGAGTTGCCCGGATCGTCCTCCTCAAAGGCCTGATATGTCACATAGAGACCCGCAAAATCAAACACCGGATCTCCGAGTCCGATGGTATCCATGTCGATCAGCATAGGCTCATCGCCGCAGCTCATGACATTTTTCATCTGAATATCCCCGTGTACCACCGTGTTCTCGTCCGGCATGGCCGAAAAAAGCCCCTTCAAACCGGTATACTGTTCCTCCGTAAGATGCTTTTTGATCAGCTCAAGGTGATCGAGAAAGCGTTCCTTATAGGATGGGAATTCTCCCTTTTCCATCTCGGTATGGTGTACGAGCTTCAGCAGATCCGCGTATTTGGCTACGATCTGTTCGATCGGCTGCTCCTCCTTTGCCACCATATCGTGGAAGGTCTCGGAGTCCAGCAGTTCGAAGATCGAGCCGTAGTCCTCTCCCACCTGCACGATATCATATGAGATCGCGGTGGGAATCCCCGCGAGGAAGGCCTTTTGCGCCATCTTTTTCTCATTTTTGATCATCGGGATACTGTCTTTTCCCTTATAGACCTTGATGATCGTCTCTTTGTCCAGACGGTAAACGGTTCCGAAGAATCCGCTTCCGATCATCTCAAGTCCGTCCACCTTCACCTTGCGGTAGGCCTTTTGTACACGGAGCATCTCGGTAAAGCCCGTCATCTCAAAAATGTCATAGATGTCTCTCGACACGTTGACGGCATCCACCGGCTTCCCTGATTTTTTCCTCACCTTCATGATCACGCGCAGTCCGGCGCTGGAAATGTATTCGAGCGCCCCCATATCAAAGCAGATCTCACATCCCGCATGCTCCGCGACCGCCTTCATGATCTCCTCCTCCGCAGCCGGTGCATTGTTTGAATCAAGCCTGCCCTCCGGGCTTATGACAAGCCGATTGTCGATCAAGTTTATCTTCATGCCTTTCCCCCTTTTTCCAAGCCGTAAAACTGTCCGTATATAGTAAAGATAATAGCACAAAACCGCGGCTGTCGCAAGGAGATCGGCACGCAAACAAAGAGGGGACGACGCTTTCTTGTCCCGGTCTTTTGCCGGGACGAAAATGCCGTCCCCGTGTATGCTATTTGTGTTCACTGATGAGAATATAGACCTCCTGCCCGGTGGCGATGGGTTTGATCTCCACCTTCGTCCTCGTGGCATTCACCTCGATCCAGGTCCCGTCCGCCTTTTGCTGAAAGCCCTTCAGCCGGATCACGTCACCGTGGGAGGGATCCTGCATCATCTCCCGCACACTGTCACGGAGTGTCTCCTCCGGAAGCTTCAGATGGAAGAAAAACTTCGATTCGAAATGCCCGCTCTCCGCCACCGGCAGATGGAGAAGATCTCCGCCCACATATCCGCAGGAGGCGATTTTTTCCATCGTCCCTTCATCCGCTCCGGAAGGTCCCATGCAAAGGACCTCTTCCAGCCTTCGGTCACACCGGAATTCTTCCAGACAGTCATTGACAAAGGCGAGCGTCTCCCGTGCTTGCCGCTTACTGTCTGCGGACTCCGGAAGGTGTGTCACCAAAAGCATCCCCGCATTTGCGGACTGCGAAGCGATCATATAGCGCGATTCCTTCGAAAGGGAGCCGTCGACTTCGGCATTTACC
>CACZPL010000235.1 GCA_902783015.1 uncultured Lachnospiraceae bacterium | reverse complement strand
CGGCGGAAGCTCTGCTGCAGGCATCGGTGGCGGATATGATGATGATGACGGTGGAACCGTTACCATCCACTGTGGAAGTGTGACAGTGACCGGAGGCTCGCGTGCTGCAGGCATCGGCGGCGGAGATGATGGTGACGGCGGAGCGGTCGCCATCTACGGAGGAAATGTGACTGCGACCGGAGGCAATGGTGCCACCGGTATCGGCGGCGGAAAATCCGACGGCGTAAATAGTGTCAACAACGGTACCATCACCCTCGGAAGGAGCATGAGACTGCAGACATCCGAAGATAACGCTACCTGGTTGGATCCGACGACGGATACATCTGTCAGGAAGCAGTATATGAAGGTGCTTTTGCCTGCGATATCCTACCTGGCATGGAATGGCGAGGCTGTTACGGAAGCGGCAGAGCCTCGCGCCTTCTACACCACGGTAGCAGATGATACGATTACGTGGACAGACGACTGGTATGTGGTAAGCGAGAATGTGAAACTGACAGACCGCGTCAGCGTATCCGGCAATGTCAACCTGATCCTCTGCGACGGAGTGACACTGACTGCGGCAAAAGGAATCGAGCTAAAACAGAATGGCACATTGAATATCTATACCCAAAGTGACGGAACCGGAATGGGTAAGCTCATTGCGACCGGAGAAGAGAATGCTGCCGGCATCGGCGGCGGAAACGGAGAACCCGGAGGAGCAGTGATCATCCACGGCGGAAATGTGATAGCGACCGGAGGAACGGATGCTGCCGGCATCGGCGGCGGAAAGGGAGAAAACGGCGGTGCTGTGACCATCCACGGAGGCGTTGTGACAGCGACCGGAGGAGAGAATGCTTTCGGCATCGGCGGTGGCACGGGTGCGACGAATCAGGGTACACTCACCCTCGGCACAAGCGTATGCCTTTACGGAGGCGCCGACGCGGATACACGGAACCCGATCGAGGCATCGGCCGGTGACTATGCAAGAGCAGCGTTCATGCTTGTGAAGCACAGACACAGCTATGAATACACCCTCTCGGATGACGGTAAGACGATCACGGCAACCTGTGTGAATCCGGGGTGTGACCTGGACGACGGAACCGAGCAGCACAATCATGCGGCAACGCTCACCATTACAGCAGCGGGTGGCACCTATGACGGCACGACAGTCTATGCGGCAAGTGTCACCGATGTGAAGGATATCCAGGGAGATGCAGCCATCGAATACTACGCCGCAAATGCGCAGGGAACCGATAAGACCGGTGACAAGCTGAGCGGAGCGCCTGTGAACGCTGGTAAATACTGGGCACAGATCACGTTAGGCACCGGTGCGGGCGCAAAGACCGCCCATGTGGTCTATACCGTGGCCAAGGCCGAGCCGACGGCAACAGCTCCGGCACTTACGGCAGACTACGGGCAGACCCTTGCAGATCTGACGCTTACAAATCCCCAGGGGAATACGCCCGGCACATGGAGCTGGGTGGCTTCGGGCACCACGAGTGTCGGTGATGTGGGAGAAAAGACCTTTAAGGCAGACTATACACCCACGGACACGGTAAATTACAACAGTAAGAAAAACGTAAATGTGACAGTCACCGTCGGCAAGGTCGACGCATCGGATGCCATGAAGACGGTTGCGGTGACCATCGGAGCAAGGAAGGACCGGACAGCAAAGGTAAGCTATACGCTGCCTGCCGGCGCATCCTACGGCACGATAACAAATGCGAATGATGCACTCTTTACGGTGGAGGCAGCGGACGGCAAGCTTGCGCTTACGGCGGCAAAGGACTGGACGTCCTCCGACTGGCCCACCGGAGATGTTACATTTACGGCAGAGATAACGAATGCTAAGAATTACAACGACTACACCCTGACGGTTACCGTGAGCCCTGCGTATATCAACGCGCAGACGATCACGGCAGCCGATATTGAGGCCGTATACGGAGATACGGGCAAGAAGGTAAGCGCCGCAACCGACGGAAACGGAACCATCAGTTACGGAGTCAAGGTGGGAAGCGGAGATTATATCGGTGTAAACGCATCGACGGGCGCACTTACGATCAAGCATGTGCCGGCAGACGGAAAAGCCTATGTGATCGTCGTCGCAGCCGCAACCGAACAGGGCGGCACAAACGATATGGGCTATGCTGCGGCATCGAAAGAGGTGACGGTCTCCATCGACAAGAAGGACCTTGCCATCGCACCCAAGGATCAGGAAATCTATGTGGGTGAGGCAGTACCCGACATCAGCACCGCGGACAGCTACACCGTGACGGGGCTGGTCGGAACGGATGTGCTTACCACGGCACCGACCCTTGCATATGAGAATACACCGGACAATACCAAGCCCGGCACCTATACTATCACGGCAAGCGGTGCGGCAGCGGGCGACGATTATGCCATCAGCTATGAGACTGCGACGCTGACCATAGCGGAAAAGGAGCCCTCGGAGGTGACGAAGGCACCGGAAGCAAACACATGGACCTACAATAAAGAAGCACAGGCACTTGTGACCGAGGGAAGTGCATCGGGCGGTACGCTTTACTATGCAGTCGCGACGGTAACGGATGCGGCGGAAGCGGCGGAAGCACCGGCCTTTGACGGAACCTCCGAGGCAGCAGGTAAGAAGTGGGATACCGAAGTCCCGAAGGCTGTGGATGCCGGAAGCTACAATGTCTGGTATATGGTACTCGGAGATAAGGATCATACGGATACCGAAATCCTGGGACCGGTCAGGGCGGTGATCGAAAAAGCCGACGTGGAAACACCGGCAGACTTAAGCGCGACCTACGGACAGACCCTCGGGGATGTAAACCTCCCGGAAAACTGGACCTGGGCGGCAGACCCGGCGACAAGTGTCGGAAATGTGGGAGCCAATACATTTAAGGCTAACTATACATCTGCGGATGCAAACTACAACAGCAGAGAAAACGTGGATCTGACGGTGACGGTATTCCCGGAAAGCATTTCGAATGTGGTGATGCCGGTTGCAAAAACGGATCTGATCTACAACGGAGCCGCTCAGGAGCTGGTATCCGCAGGCAGCATGACCGGAGGCGTGTTCTATTATGCACTCGGCACGGCGGATGCAACCGCTACGCCGACCGATGCGATCGCAACATCAACCGATGTACCGGGACTTGACGGCACCGCCGAGGCGGGAACAGGGACCTGGACCACGGAGATCCCGAAGAAAACAGACGCGGGAACCTACTATGTATGGTGCAAGGCGGTTGTCGATGCAAACCATACGGATCCCGAAGTGCTGTTCTGCGTAAAGACCGAGATCGGAAAGAAGACGATCACAGTGAGCGGGATCAAGGCGGAAAACAAGACCTACGACGGCACGACGGATGTGACCTTGAACTGTGCGGAGATCGACCTTGTCGCTTGCGGCATGGTGGCGGGCGACAAGCTGACGGTCACGGCAAGCGGCGCATTTGAAAATGCAAACGCGGGAAGCAAAAAGAAGGTAGTGATCAGCACTATCGCTATCGACGGTGAAGATATAGGAAATTATAAGCAGGCAGAGCAGGGGCAGCAGACGGAAGCCGCAGCGGACATTGCAAAGAGACCGGTGACGGTAACGGCTGCGGACCAGACGGTGAAGGTCCATGAAACGATCGATTCCTCCCTTGCGATGGCAGAGCTTACGGGCGCCCTCGCGGGACATACGCTGAAAGAGGTGAAGCTCACATCCGACAGCACGGATAAGGTAACCTCGGAGGGCAAGATCACCCCGAGCGGGGCAGTGATCATGGTCGGCACGGAGGATGTGAGTGCAAACTACGAGATCACTTATGCGGAAGGCAGGTTGATCGTGGAAGCGATCGATCTGGGCAAGGCGACGGTCAAGGTAGCCGAGGGCAGTGTCTATGACGGACAGGAAAAGAAACCTGCGGTCACGGTCGTTCTCGATGGCAGTGAGCTGAAGAAGGATACGGATTTCACGGTGCGCTACGAGAACAATGTAAAGGCCGGCAAGGCCACCGTTATCATCGAGGGTACAGGCAGCTATGCGGGATCCGTGACCGAGACGTTTGGCATCGCCAAGAAGGGTCTCTATGTGAGCGGAATGCGCTTTGAGAACAAGTACTATGACGGAAGCAAGTATATGAAGCTTGTGTCGCAGAAACCGACGGTATCGGGAGTCATTAGCGGCGATGATGTCACCGTGAAGACAAAGCTGCCAAGCTATGTGATCACGGGGACCAAGAGCCCGGGAAGCAAGAGAAGAAAACTGACGGTGGGTCTGTTTGAGATCACCGGAAAGGATGCCGCAAACTACAAGATCGCGGCGGGAACCACTGCGTCCGGCACCATCAAGAAGGTGAGCGTGAGCGAGGTGACGCTGAAGAACACGTCGGTGACCTACAACGGAAAGAAACAGAGACCGGTGATCACAGGTATCACCGGAAACAACAAGAGCAAGATCCTGCAGAAGAATTGTGAGATCACGTATACAAGAGACGGGAAGGTGACAGAGGACTTTAAGTCCAAGGGAACCATTACCGTGACGGTGACCGGCCTGACATACTGGAAGGGCAGCAAGAGTGTGAGGTATACGATTCGATAGTCTGCAGCGATCATACGGAACTAACAGGATGAAGAAAGACAGAATCTGCAAACGGCTCATATTGATCGCCTGCGTCGCCTGCCTGGCCTGTGCCTTTCTGCCGCTCCTTCAGATCGATCTGAGGGTGGCGTCGGACCTGGTGTCGCGGGTGTTCAAACGGCCGGAGTTTGCACTGGAAAAAGAACATTGGACAATCATTTCCATATTGAAGAAGATGCACAGCGTCAGCAAAAGGGTAAAGCCGTATATGGTCATCAGTGCGGTCTGTGCGTATCTGCCGTATCTGTTTGACCTGGCGATCCTTCTGCTCACCTTTGTAAAGAGGCGGGCGGCAGCGATCCTGTCGACGGTGATGGCTCTGGTTACGGCGGCCTGGATCTTTGTCATGCATGTGATCGTGGCGCCGTACCGGATCCAAATCTATGCCACAAAAAAGATCGAGGAATCGGTGGCGGGACTGATCGCAAATCTGATCACCGAAAACGCCCCGGACAGTGCCGCAAGACATCTGGGACTCCTGTATCGGAGCGGACTTTCCTGGGGCTTTTACGGACCGCTTCTGCTGCTTTGCTTTGTGGCGGCGCTCTCCTTTGTGCGTTGTATATCGGAAAAGGAGGAAGCCTATGCTGATCACATCGGCATCTAACGAGAAGATCAAGGATATCAAAAAACTGATGGCGAAGGCGGATTACAGGAAGGAGCGGGGGCTCTTTGCGGTGGAGGGGATCCGGATGGCACGGGAGGTGCCTCCGGACAGACTCCACGCACTGTTTGTGTCGGAGATCCTGTTTGCACGGGAACGGGATTCCTTTGCGCAGATACCGTCGGAGCGTCTCTTTACCGTGAAGGACAGCGTATTTGAGGGATTATCCGCGACAAAAAATCCCCAGGGGATACTTGCGCTTGTCAGGATAATAGAGTATAATTCTTACGAGTTTTTCGAGAAAGCCGTACTGTGCGAGCGGCCGTTTTTGTTTATCATCGAGCATCTGCAGGATCCCGGGAATCTGGGGACCATCATCCGCACCGCGGAAGCGGGAGGCGTGACAGGTGTGCTGTTAAGCAGCGACACGGTGGATCTCTACAATCCCAAGGTGATCCGTTCTACCATGGGCTCCGTCTTTCGGGTTCCGGTGCTCATCGCGCAGGATCTTTTCGGGGAAATCGAAAAGATCAAGAAACAGCATATAGAAATCTTTGGCGCGCATCTGGCGGGTGAGCCGTTTTACGACAAAGATTTTACGGGGGGCTGCGGCTTCCTGATTGGCAATGAGGGGCATGGGCTTTCGGATCGGATCAGCGAACAGGCTGATACTCTGATCAGGATTCCCATGAAAGGTAGTGTTGAATCCCTAAATGCTGCCGTGTCAACGGCAGTGATTGCTTACGAGGTATTAAGACAACGAAGGTAAAGACAGCAGTAAGGAGATGGGAACATGAATTCCAGGATTGCGGAGAACAATCATGCGGAGCTCACGGGAGTGATCCTCTCAGAGCTCGAATTTTCCCATGAAGTTTCGGGAGAGAGGTTTTTTAAAACAAGGATCAAATCAAAACGCTTAAGTGAAAGCTCGGATGAACTTCCGGTCATCCTTTCGGAGAAGCTGCTCGAGCGCAGACAGTTTCGGGCCGGTGAACGTGTAAAGATCGCGGGACAGTTTCGGTCCTACAACAGACACGAAGAAAAGAAAAATAAACTGATACTTTCGGTTTACGCGCAGGAAATGGAAGCAATCTCACCGGAGACCACGGAGGTGGCGCCGGAGAACAATGTGGAACTCGACGGCTTCATATGCAAGAAGCCGATATACAGGACCACACCGCTCGGCCGTGAGATCACGGATGTCCTTTTGGCAGTCAACCGGTCCTACGGGAAATCGGATTATATCCCCTGCATCTGCTGGGGCAGCAACGCACGCGCGGTCAAGGATCTCACCGTGGGAGACAAGCTGCGGCTCTCCGGCCGTATTCAGAGCAGGATGTACCAGAAAAAGGAGAGCGACGGCTCGGTGGACAACCGCATCGCATACGAGGTATCCGTGGGCAAGTTGGAAACTCTTTGACTCCGGTTTGATGCATTATCCCGTTGACATTCTTTATAAGGGGTGTTATACTCATGAAAATTTCAGAATTGATGGTAGAGGCGCGAGGTTCATCAGTAAGCTGTCTAATGTCTTAGAACAAGTGCGGACAGCGGAAAGGGGACATCGCCGAAGGTTTGCGGATGTCTAAGCTCCGTGCTCCTGGGCATACGGTCAAGAGCCGTATGACTGTCATCGAAAGATGGAGTGCTACTTGTTGATTGTTTGATCGTTTCAGAATCAGACCAGTCGGGCCGGCACTTATTATGTCGGTCTTCTTTATTGTAAAGGAGGATACTAAAATGGCAATTTTCAAAGGATCAGGTGTAGCGATCGTAACTCCGTTCTTCCCGAACGGTGAGGTGGATTACGACAGCTTTAAAAATGTGATCGAGCAGCAGATAGCGGGAGGAACGGACTGTATCATCGTGTGCGGAACGACAGG